>JAHEHQ010000431.1 GCA_024644505.1 Gammaproteobacteria bacterium | reverse complement strand
TTTTCCATCGAAACTTCAGGGGTCAGGCCGAAGCTCATTGGGACGGTGCGTATCCCGAGTATTGACGCAAGTTCCTTCTTTCAGGCTGTTGAGGATGTGGAAGCGCCACCCGGGTCGCAGCCTGTAACTCCCGAACAGCGCGCTTCAGCACTGGTCAAGGCGGATAACAGGCAAAAGCGTCACCCAAGTCGCTGGGATCAGGATGCACCGTTTTTGACGGCGGCCCCGCTTGGGTTGTTCGAAGCAGACATCAGTCTTTCTGTGGGTACCGTGGTTGGGGCGTCCTTTTCCCTGGAGGACGCTTCGCTGCGGGTAAATATCGCCGACGGCAAATTGACTGCCCCCATGGCGGTGAAACTTGCCGGTGTGCCTTTCAAGGGCGAGGCGTCACTCGGCAACGATGCAGGCGTGGCGGGCATAAGGGTATCTCTCGGCGCCCTCGGAAGCGAGATTGGTGAACTCGCGAAGCTGCTGGTTGAAGCGGAGGGCATCGAAGGTCATTTCGACTACGCAAGGCTCGATTTTTCCGCACAGGGAGAGACACTGAGGGCACTGGCGGAGTCCGCCGCGATGAGTTTTTCCCTGTCCGATGCATTTTTGTCATATGGACATGATACGGCCGGCCGGCCGGTGGAATTCATGCTTAACAGGATGGAATTGGATTTTCCTGCTTCACGGGGTTCCCGCATATCGGCGCGCGGCGCATTGCTGGGCGAACCCTTCTCGCTGCAGATCAAGGGTGGAAGGTTTCTGGACAGGTTCGTGTACGGGCATTGGCCCGTTGAACTGGAGGCGGTTGGCAGTGGTGCCCGGCTCAGCGTCGATGGGGTTATTGCGCCGGCCGGTGAAACCCTTCTGAATTTCGAATTGGCCGGGGAGCCCCTGGGGAAACTGACGCACTGGATCGGATTCTCACCGGAGGCGACCGCTGCTTACCGGATTGCCGGCGAGCTGTCCGCGGCCGATGCGGCCCTGATTGCACGGGTGAAAGAGGCCCGGCTTGCGGATACGCGCTTCAGCGGAAAATTGGGGATACGCCAGGAGAATGGTGACCGGGTGACCCTGATCGGGCTCGAGGCAGATAGCGTCGACCTGGACAGATTGATGGAATATTTCCCTGAGCCGGACAAGCCCGATGAGCCGCGGGAAGCGATACGGCAGTATGCCATCGATGTGCCCATCCTGCCCAACGGCATCGAGATCTTCGACTCGGATCTGGAACTGTCCATAAAGAGGCTCAGGGTAAAGCCCGTTGACATCCGCCGGCTCAAGGTCTCCAGCCGAATCAGGGACGGGTTCGTGCAGCAGGCGCCTTTTCAGATGGGGATTGCCGATGCGTTGTTTCGGGGGAAACTCGGCGCTGATCTGCGCAGCGATCTTCCCAGAATCAGTTTCGATCTGGAGTCCGCGTCTTTGGACATCGGGGAGTTGCTGCAACACCTGGGACTTGCGGAGGGACTGGGTCTGACCGCGGAGAGGCTGAGTGTTTCGGCCATGCTCGAGGGCACAACCACCCGGGATATGCTGTCTCGTTCCGAGCTGACCGCTGTTTTGCGGGGCGGCATTTGGCGGGTAGGTCAATCCCACCTCAAAGAGACCCTGGATATTGCCATCGGCAAGGGAACGCTCACGGCCAAAAGGGACCAGCCGACAATGCTCCAGCTCGACGCCAGCATCGATGGTATACCGCTGTTGATGAAGTTGAGGACATCCTCCCTGGCAAGTTTTTCAAAATCCAAGGAGCGGATCCGTATGGATGCCGATATCAAGGTGGCAAATGCGGATATGCGGCTTTCCGGTATGGCGCCATTGCCCATTCAGACGGACAATCTGCATTTTGAAGCCTCTCTCAAAGGCCGCCGGTTCAGCGACTTCGACGAACTGTTCAATGTCTCGCTGCCACCCTGGGGTGCCTATGATCTGAAGGGAGAGTTCGGCTCCCGGTTATCAGGCTATTATGTCCATGGTTTGCATTTGACTTTGGGTGAGAGCGTTCTCAAGGGGAACCTTGAGTTTGACTTTACCACCGCGCCACCGCGAATGAACCTGGATCTCACGGCCGACAGCGTACAGCTCGATGATTTCGATACGGGAAGCTGGTCGGCACAGGGGAGTGAGCGGGAGGCCGTTACCCCAATTGGCCGGCGAGCCACCTCTGCCACCAGGGCACGTGCCTTGTTGACCCCCGAGGTCATGGGAAGCCTGGACGGAAGGTTGAGTGTTCAGGTCGCGGAGGTTTTGTCGGGTAAGGATGAGCTCGGCAGAGGCAGACTGGTTGCGACTATGGGACAGGGTCGTCTGTCGGTCGATCCCCTCACCCTCGACATCCCGGGCGGTTTGGTGGATCTTGCGTTTACGCTGGAGCCGACCGATAAGGATGTGGCCTTTAGTACAAGCGCAAATATCGAACGCCTCGACTACGGCTACCTGGCGCGCCGCATCGATCCGGAGACGGCTGTCGCCGGCCTGATCAGCCTGGATGTGGACGTATCCACGCGAGGGCCCGGCATGGCCACACTGATGCACGACTCCAACGGGCATATCGATTTCGCCATCTGGCCGGAGGGTATCAATGCTTCCCTATTCGACCTCTGGGCCACCAACCTGCTTTTTCAGGTTCTGCCCCTGCTGGATCCGGGCGCCACATCGCAGGTCAACTGCCTGGTTGCGCGCTTCCAGTTGAAAGACGGGATCATGCAGCCGTCGGCTGTTCTGGTGGATACCACGCGCGTCCAGGCGACCGCCAAAGGGAATATCGATTTCA
>JAHEHQ010000087.1 GCA_024644505.1 Gammaproteobacteria bacterium | reverse complement strand
GCAGGCCATGGAACGCGAACCGGAGCGGTTGGAACTCAAGGTGAAGCTCTTTGAGATTCTCTATGCGATCAAGGACAAGGACGGATTCATAGAACTGGCCGAACAGTCGGTTGCCGAAGGGTTGCCCGATTCTGATCCCGAAATCTGGAGCCGGGTGGTATCCATGGGATCCAAGATGGCTCCCAGCAGTGCCCTGTTTGCGGTCGGCGGCGAAGCATTGATAGAGCAGGAATCGGAAGCCCCAAGTGACGGCCTCGGCGATTTGGATGACCTGGATCTTGAAACCCTGGATGCGGGAACCAGCGTCCCGGAGGGAGAGATAGCACTCGATCTCGGCAGTGAAACAGAAGACGAGACGGTGATTCAGGGTGCCGGTGAGACCGAGCAGGTCTTTTCTCTGGACATGGAAACAGAAATACCTGAAAAAATTGAAGAGGCCGATCTGGATTTTTCCGGACTTGACCTGGAGCAGGCCTCCGAATCCATTGAGGCGTTGTCAGAAAAGGCAATACCGGAAACCGACCTGCATTTCGATACCGCTCCTGGGCAGGATGAGGCAAAACCGGGGCAGGAGGTCATCCAACTCGATGAAGACCTGCCCGATCTCAGTCTCGAAGATCTGGAGATGGAGATAACCGCCACGGACCAGGAAGAAAAAGGGGAAGCTGCAGAAACCCTGTCCACCGAATTCTCCGATGCCGGAACTGAAAAAGAGCCGGAAGTTGAAGACATGGCCGGTATCGCGGCTCTCGAACTGCCCGAAGATGACGGGGGATTCGACCTGGATTCGATAGATCAGTCTCTTCAGGATGAAGTCGATACCAAGCTCGATCTCGCTCGTGCCTACGTGGACATGGAAGACAAGGAAGGTGCACGCAGTATCCTTGACGAGGTGCTGAAGGAAGGGAATGAGGAGCAAAAAGCTGTGGCCGAAAAGATGATGGTGGGCCTGAACTGACAGCTTCACAGCATCTTGGCACTCCATTCCCGTGGTGACTGTTTCCAGGCAGGCCGCGGGATGCCTGCCCCGGCAGGTAGGGTGAGATGCGATGGGCGCTGGGAGTGGAGTACGACGGATCGGCCTTCCACGGCTGGCAGGTTCAGGAAAAACTGGATACCGTCCAACTCCAGGTTGAGCGGGCGATCTCCAGGGTGGCCGACCAGGATATCCGGGTGGTTTGCGCCGGGCGTACCGATACCGGGGTACACGGGGTGGGGCAGGTGGTGCATTTCGACACCGATGCCGTCCGCACGCCGAGAAACTGGGTATTGGGCTGCAACGTCAATCTTCCCCGGGAAATCAACATCAACTGGGCCCTTGCGGTATCGGAGCAATTCCACGCGCGCTTCTCGGCGATCAGCCGCAGTTATCGTTATCTCATACTGAACCGGGCCACACGTTCCGCCATCTGGCGAAACCGGGCGGTCTGGGTTCACCGGCCCCTGGACGAGCTGTGTATGCAGGCAGCGGCCAGGTGCCTGGTCGGTTCCCATGATTTCTCCTCGTACCGGGCCCTGGGCTGCCAGGCAAAGAGTCCCGTGCGGACAATCGCCCGTCTGGAGGTAAGGCGCGAATCGGAACAGATCCTGATCGATGTGACCGCCGACGGTTTCCTGCATCATATGGTTCGCAACATCGCGGGGGTCCTCATGGCGATCGGAAAGGGTGATCGCCCCGTGGAGTGGTCCAAGGAAGTGTTGGAATATCGGGATCGTACCCTTGGCGGGGTTACCGCCCCGCCGGAGGGGCTCTACCTGTTGCATGTCGCCTATCCGAAAGTGTTCGATCTGCCCGCCGCTCCCGTCGTCTAATCCCGCAAGCCATCAATTTCAAGGGCGGCGGTCCTGGGGGATTCACCCTTGGGCTTTCTCCCCGGGGAACTATGCTGTATCTTTAGCGGCCCAATGAGAATCCGGGTAAAGATTTGTGGCATCACTCGCCGGGAAGATGCCCTGGAGTCTGCAAAACAGGGTGCCGATGCGATCGGTCTCGTCTTTTATCCGCCAAGTCCGCGAGCGGTTTCCGTCGAGCAGGCCAGCCGGATAGTGGAGGGGCTGCCGCCGTTTGTAACGGTGGTCGGGCTGTTCGTAAACGCGGAAAGATCTGAGATAGCGGCTACTTTGGCGCAAACGCGTATCGACCTGCTCCAGTTTCACGGCAACGAATCACCGGAAGCCTGTGAGAGTTTCGGCCGGCCCTATATCAAGGCGATCCGAATGCGGGAGGGTATTGATCTCACCGCATTGAAAAGGCAATACCCGGGCGCGGCGGCGCTGCTCCTGGACGCCTACACCAAGGGTGTGCCCGGCGGCACCGGCACCCGGTTTGACTGGGACAGGATTCCCCGGGGACTGAACGAGAGTATCATACTGGCTGGAGGGCTTTCGCCGGAAAACATTGAATCTGCGGTGCGGCAGGTTCGGCCGTTCGCCGTGGATGTCAGCGGCGGCGTGGAATCACAAAAGGGTATCAAGGATCCCGCAAAGATCGCCTTACTGATGCAGGGCGTACGGAGTGCAAGTGAGTAGTCAGACAGATTATACACAGTTACCGGATGATAAAGGTCATTTCGGCAGGTTTGGCGGCATGTTCGTGTCGGAAACACTGATGGAGCCCCTCGATGAACTGCGTCAGGCCTATGAAAAATTCATGGTGGACGAGGCGTTCCTGGCTGAACTGGACAGAGATCTGGCGGATTACGTCGGACGGCCCAGCCCCCTCTATCACGCCCAGCGCCTGAGTCAGGAGGCCGGTGGGGCTCAGATCTTTCTGAAACGTGAAGACCTGAATCACACCGGGGCCCACAAGATTAATAACACCATCGGCCAGGCGTTGCTGGCCAGGCGCATGGGCAAGACCCGGATTATCGCAGAGACCGGTGCGGGCCAGCATGGCGTGGCAACCGCGACAGTGGCGGCCCGGCTGGGCCTTGAATGCGTCGTCTACATGGGCGAGGTGGATATCGCCCGGCAGGAGGCCAATGTCTACAGGATGCGCATGCTGGGTGCCAGCGTGGTGTCGGTGACGTCCGGATCCAGGACCCTGAAGGACGCGCTCAACGAGGCGATGCGCGACTGGGTCACGAATGTCGATGATACCTTCTACATCATCGGTACCGTGGCAGGCCCCCACCCCTACCCGGCCATGGTGAGGGATTTCCAGACCGTGATCGGCCGGGAATCCAGGGAACAGATCCTGCGCCAGGCGGGCCGTCTGCCCGATGCCCTGGTGGCCTGCGTGGGCGGTGGATCCAACGCCATCGGCCTGTTTCATCCTTTTCTGAACGATACGGAAGTTGCCATCTACGGCGTGGAGGCCGCGGGTGAGGGGCTGGAGAGCGGCCGTCACGCGGCACCCCTGTGCGCAGGGAAATCCGGTGTGCTGCATGGAAACCGCACCTATCTCATGCAGGATGAAGACGGGCAGATTATCGAGACCCACTCCGTATCCGCCGGCCTCGATTACCCGGGAGTGGGGCCCGAACATGCGTGGCTCAGGGAGTCGGGCCGGGCCAGTTACGTGGCGGCAACCGATGAAGAGGCGCTTGCGGCATTCCATACGCTGACGCGCAGCGAAGGGATCATCCCGGCGCTCGAATCCAGTCATGCCATCTCCTATGCCATGAAGCTTGCGGCACAGATGGATCCCGAAAAGATCATTCTGGTGAATCTGTCCGGCAGGGGGGACAAGGACATGCATACGGTCGCGGCGTTGGAAGGGATTGCGCTATGAGCCGTATCGAGGGTCATCTCAAAGCACTGGCAGCCAGGAACCGGGTGGCGCTGGTCCCGTTCGTAACCGCCGGGGACCCGAATCCGGATATGACGGTACCACTCATGCACGGCATGGTAGCTGCGGGTGCGGACATGATAGAACTCGGGGTCCCGTTCTCCGATCCCATGGCGGACGGACCGGTGATACAGCGAGCCAGTGAAAGGGCGCTGCAGCACCACACCAGTCTGCGCGACGTTCTGGGGATGGTCGGCAGGTTCCGGGAAAAAGACCCCGTGACTCCGGTGATACTGATGGGTTACCTGAATCCCGTAGAGGCGATGGGTTACGAGCGCTTCTCCCGCGAGGCCGCGGAGGCGGGTGTCGATGGTCTTTTGACGGTGGATCTTCCCCCTGAAGAGGCCGATGATCTGGTGGGAGCTTTGAAACAGAGGGCACTGGATCCGATTTTTCTGCTTGCACCCACGAGCACCGGGAAAAGGATTGAGCGAATCTGTGAAACCGCCAGCGGATACGTCTACTATGTATCGGTGAAGGGGATCACCGGCTCCGCCAATCTGGCGATAGGGGAGGTGACGCGGAAAGTGGAGGCAATCCGGGCATTGACCGGGCTGCCCGTCGGTGTGGGCTTTGGGATAAAGGACCCCCAGTCCGCACAGGCGATTGCAAGGATCAGCGACGCGGTCATCGTGGGCAGCGCCCTGATAAGACGCATCGAGGAAAGATTGGAGACGCCGGAGACCATAGTGCCCGCAGTGGCCGAACTGCTTGCCGGCATGCGAAGCGCGATGGATTCCATCTGATAATCCACGCCGTTGCATCAATATTTAGTTGGGAAATAAAATGAGCTGGTTTGAAAAATTGATGCCCAGCCGGATCAGGACCGACGGCGTTAGCAAGCGTGTCGTACCCGAAGGCCTTTGGGCAAAGTGTCCGGGATGCGGCGCCATCCTTTACCGGGCGGAGATGGAGCGCAATCTGGATGTATGCCCCAAGTGCGGGTACCACAACCGGATCGATGCCCGGCGCCGGTTGGACGTGTTTCTGGACCAGGAGCCCCGCGAGGAGATCGGCGAGAATCTCTCACCCACGGATCCGCTGAAGTTCAAGGACACCAAGAAGTATAAAGACCGCATATCCCAGGCTCAGAAAGCCAGCGGTGAGAAGGATGCCCTGGTGGTGATGAGAGGGCAGTTAAAGGGTATGGATCTGGTTGTGGCCGCTTTCGAGTTCAATTTCATGGGCGGATCCATGGGGTCCGTGGTGGGGGAAAGGTTCGTGGAAGGCGCGAACATCAGTATTGAGCGCCATATTCCCCTGGTCTGTTTTTCTGCAAGCGGCGGCGCCCGCATGCAGGAGTCGCTGTTCTCCCTCATGCAGATGGCCAAGACAAGCGCCGCGCTGGCACAGCTGGAAAAACTCGGTATTCCCTTCATCTCCGTGATGACCGATCCCACGATGGGTGGGGTCTCTGCCAGTTTCGCCATGCTGGGTGACGTCAATGTAGCCGAACCCAACGCCCTGATCGGGTTTGCCGGACCCCGGGTTATCGAACAGACGGTGCGTGAGAAACTGCCGGAAGGATTTCAGCGCAGCGAATTTCTGCTGGAACACGGCGCGATCGACATGATTGTGGATCGCAGGGATATGCGTGAAAGGCTGGCCAATCTCCTGAGCATCCTGACGCGCCAACCCGGACTCTGACGAGGTCTGTTATTCCGGGCCCCAAGACACTCGATAAATGGCTGGATTGGCAGTCCGGTCTGCATCCCCG
This sequence comes from Gammaproteobacteria bacterium, assembly GCA_024644505.1. Classification (GTDB taxonomy): domain Bacteria; phylum Pseudomonadota; class Gammaproteobacteria; order Chromatiales; family Chromatiaceae; genus JAHEHQ01. Next base: position 3,435 of record JAHEHQ010000087.1, on the reverse strand, counting down.
CAAAATTGACCTTGGACTGGAGCGCGTATCCGGAGTCTGGCGTCGCGTTCCCCATCAACCCTTGACCGGTATCGTTCTTACGGTGGCGGGAACCAACGGCAAAGGCTCCTGCGTGGCCATGCTGGAGTCCATCCTGCTGGCTGCCGGATACCGCACCGGCTGCTACACATCGCCACACCTGATTCGCTACAACGAACGCATTCGCCTGGATGGGGAAGAGGCGACGGACGAATCCATCTGCGATGCCTTCGAAATCATAGACCGGGCGCGGGGTGAAGTGCCCCTGACCTATTTCGAGTTCGGCACGCTTGCCGCCCTTTTCCTGTTTGCGCGGCACGCACCGGACGTGATTCTGCTCGAAGTGGGTCTTGGGGGGCGCCTGGATGCAGTTAACATCCTGGATCCGGATGTGGCACTGATCACGACCGTTGATATCGATCACACCGAATGGCTGGGGGAAACCCGTGACGCGATCGCCCTGGAGAAGGGAGGCATCATGCGCCCGGGCAGGGCCGCCGTTTACGGGGACCTCGATGCCCCGCCGGCCCTGATCCGCGAGGCGAGGACAAGGCAGGTTCCGCTTGCCGTTGCCGGTGTGGATTTCAGCTATGAGGAGACCGGCCGGGGCTGGAACTGGCAGGGAGGTGGGGTTCGGCATGATGCACTGCCCAAGCCAGGGTTGTCGGGGCGCTTCCAGTTGAATAACGCATCTGCTGTGCTGATGATGCTGACCCTGCTTGGAAAAAGGCTGCCTGTGGCACGATCGGCCGTTGACGCCGGCCTGCGGGATGCGAAGACGGCCGGCCGGTTTCAGGTCATTGCGTCTGATCCCCTGGTCATTGTGGATGTGGCACATAATCCCCAGGCGGCACGCGGGCTGGCGGGCAATCTTACCGATAGGGATTGCAGGGGGCGTACGTTTGCCGTCTTCGCCATGCTGGAGGACAAGGATATCGAGGGTGTGGTCAGTATCATGCTGCCGCGGATCGACCACTGGTGTCTGGTTTCCTTAAAGGGAGACCGGGAGATGTCCGGAGATGCCTTGGCTGCGAGGGTGATGGGTGCGGGGGTGGATAAGCGGCGAATAAGCCGGCATCGGGATACGGCCGATGCCTTGGATTTCGCCAGGGTCAGCTCCGGGGTGGAAGACCGGATTCTCGTCTTCGGTTCATTTCATCTGGCGGGTGATGCCATGCGGGCCATGCGAGGCACCTGATCGGAGCCGATGTCCATTGTTATCCGCGCGGCCCGCTGTGCCCTGTTATAATGGTCGTTTGGTAAATGCAGGCAAGAGAGTGGACCGTGGATGAGGGCCTGAAAAAAAGACTCATAGGCGCAACCGTACTGGTATCGCTGGTGGTGATCTTCGTTCCCATGCTGCTGCAGAACGAGCCGGTTATCGAAAAGGGTATCGACAGGACGAATGTGCCCCCGAGGCCGGAAGGCGAGTTTACTTCCCGAATTCTGCCCCTGGAATCTGAACAGCTTTCCCTGCCCAGGGAGCGGGTCACACCGCTGCGGCGTGATGATCCACCGGCCGCCCCTGCGGCAAGTGGCCCGGACAAAGTCACAGAACAGGCCCCGCAGTCGAAGGCCCCGGCCGAAGCCGTGAAACCGAGGGTGGGACTGACGGCATGGATAATCCAGGTTGGGAGTTTCTCCAAAAAGGAAAATGCCGATAATCTGGTCAGCACATTGCGAAAAAAGGATTTTTCGGCATTCATGGAACAGGCGGAGATAAGCGGTAAACTGGTTTACAGGGTCAGGGTGGGGCCCGTCGTGGACCGCGGCCAGGCAGAAGAGATGCTCGTCGGGCTGAACCGGGAACTGAAGCCCATGAAGCTGAAGGGTACGCTCACGCGATATCCCTAGCTGTTATTGATTCCATACCCACGGTGCCCAGGGGGCGCCTTATTATTGAATACAGCTATCGCTTCTGCTACCAGAACGGTTTTGGTAATATCACGTTTTATCCAACTCGCGCAGATGGTACAGATCCGTACCAAACCGGCATTCGGAGACGCTGCTGAATGATCTGGGTCGATTACGTCATCATCGGCATCATCTGTGTTTCCGCGGTGATCAGCCTGGTGCGGGGGTTTGTCAGGGAAGCCTTGTCCCTGGCCGCCTGGGTGCTCGCATTTTGGGTGGGCTGGAGTTTTTTCAGGGAACTCGCGGTTCATCTCGACTGGTTCTCTGTGCCGTCGGTCCGGCTGGGTATCGCGTTCGCCGCCCTGTTTGTGGTTACGCTGATCGTGGGCGGACTGGTCAACTATCTGGTAGGGCAGCTGGTGGACAAAACCGGCCTGGGTGGAACTGACCGTCTGATCGGCATGGTGTTCGGTGCGGCGCGGGGCGCGCTGCTGGTGGCTGTTCTGGTACTCCTCGCAGGCCTGACACCCCTGCCGGATGATCCCTGGTGGAAACAGTCTCAGCTGATAAGCTACTTTCAGGAACTGGCCATATGGCTGAAGTCGCTGCTCCCCGCGGACATCGGTGACAAGTTCAGATTCGTAGGTCCTCAGTCGGGGCCTTGAAGCCGACTGGTCGGGAATCTCTGGAGAGGCTGGGTTATGTGCGGCATCGTCGGAATTTACGGTCAAAATCCGGTTAATCAGGCCCTTTATGATGCGCTGCTGGTTTTGCAGCATCGTGGCCAGGATGCTGCAGGCATCGTAACCCTGGAGAATCGGCGGCTGCACCTGCGCAAGGCCAACGGTCTGGCGAGGGATGTGTTCCGCACGGAACACATGATCGATTTGAAGGGAAACATCGGAATCGCCCACGTACGCTATCCCACCGCAGGCTGCTCATCCTCGGCAGAGGCCCAGCCCTTTTACGTCAACTCCCCCTACGGCGTTACGCTGGCACACAACGGCAACCTCACCAACGCGGAGGAACTGCAGCAGGATCTCTACCGCGAGGATCTGCGCCACATCAACACCGCATCGGATTCGGAAATACTCTTAAACGTCTTTGCCCACGAACTGCAATCTCTGGGCAAGATGCGCATCAATGCGCAGGATGTGTTCAAGGCGGTTGCCGCGGTGCATCGGCGTTGTCGCGGCGGTTATGCCGCCGTCGCCATGATTCTGGGCTATGGTCTGGTCGGTTTTCGCGATCCTTTCGGTATTCGCCCCGTGATATTCGGCAGCCGTCAGACCCATAAGGGCATCGAATACATGATTGCCTCAGAGAGCGTGGCGCTTCATGCCCAGGGCTTCGAAATTATCAGGGACATAAAGCCCGGCGAGGCCGTGTTCATCGACAAGGCGGGAAACCTCCATACCTGCCAGTGCGCGGCAAACCCGGTGCACTCCCCCTGCATTTTCGAGTTCGTCTATTTCGCCCGGCCGGACTCCAGCATAGACAATATCTTCGTGCACAAGGCGCGTTCGAGGATGGGGGACAGGTTGGCAAAAAAGATTCAACGGG
>JAHEHQ010000430.1 GCA_024644505.1 Gammaproteobacteria bacterium | reverse complement strand
TTCGAACGGTTCTGGCACTGGTCTCAGGCAGCGCTGATCGTAACCATGCTCATCACCGGTTTCGAGATCCACGGGAGCCTCAGTCTCTTCGGGTTCGAGGCGGCCGTGGAGATACACACGACGGCAGCCTGGCTTCTCATCGGCCTCTGGCTGTTTGCCATCTTCTGGCATTTCACCACCGGAGAGTGGCGTCAGTACATACCGACCACCGAGAAGCTGCAGGCCATGATGAAGTATTACCTGACCGGTATCTTCACCAATGCCCCGCACCCGTTCCGGCAGACGCAACTGCGCAAGCACAACCCGCTGCAGCGCCTGGCCTATCTGTTCGTGCTGGTGCTGATCAATCCCCTGATCTGGATTACCGGCTGGCTGTACCTGTTCTACGAGGACTGGCCGGCAGTAGGCCTCGAAGGGCTGCCCCTTGTCTGGGTGGCCACCCTGCATCTGGTGGGAGCTTACATGATGCTGATCTTTTTTATTGTCCATGTCTATCTGGCCACGGCGGGCCACACACCGACAGCGCACATCAAGGCGATGATCACGGGCTGGGAGGAAGCGGAGGACGAGACCATGACGGGCCGCGGCGGTGGTTCAGGGCTGAAGCCGCCGCAGGGTCAGGTGTAACCGGGAGGCGGCACGGCGACGTCAGATTTATCCGGATGCTGGTAACAAGGGCAAAATATCGCGTAAGACCGTTCCCCGCCGGGATTCGCCGTCTCGGTGGGCTTGCCTGTCTGCTGTTTGTTCTGGGCAGCCCCCAGTCCGCGGCACTGGAGCCCGAAGCGGCCGCTCGAATCCCTCATCTGAACAGTCGGGGCGAAGAAGCGTTCACCCGGTACCTGGTGGCCGGCGATCACCGGGCGTTTGCCATCGCGCCGGGAGGAGGCTGGGGGTGGCATTCGGGAGAGCCGAGCCGGTCTGCTGCCGAGGCAGAGGCGTTGCGAAAATGCCGGACTGCCAGTCGCCGTAATTGCGTAACCTATGCGGTGGACGACGATGTGGTGTTCAGCCAGAGCGCCTGGTCATCCCTCTGGGGACCCTACAAGAGCCGGGTATCGGCCTCGGAGGCTTCGGTGGGAACAGGCATTGGCGAACGTTTTCCGAATCTGGCTTTTCGCACCCGGGACGGTGGGCAGACCAGCTTGTCCCGCTTCGCGGGTAAGGTGGTGGTGATTCATTTCTGGGGTTCCTGGTGCCCGACCTGCTGTCGGGAGGTTCCCGATCTCCAGCAGTTGTCCGCCGCACTGAAGGGTAATCGCGACATCGTTCTGGTGATGCTGCAGGTACGCGAACCCATCCAAAGTACCCGGGAGTGGATCGATCGCATGGGGCTCCAAGTCCCTTTGTACGACTCCGGCGTCAGCGGTGAGGATGATGCACGTTTGGCACTCGCGGGTGGGGGCAGTATCGAGGATCGTGAGGTGGCGAAGCTCTTCCCCACCACTTACGTCCTGGATGGCAACGGCGTTGTCGTGTATTCGCGACTCGGTGCCGCACAGGGGTGGTTGGAGTATCTGCCCTTTCTGCGCCACGTAGCCAGGCACACCGCATTTGACCCCGGGATGGAAGCACCGGTTGAATCGCCCCTCGCCGATGGTGAAGAAAAATCAGGGGAGTATCTGTTGGATAACAGTTGAGTCGGATCGGCACGGGGACACCTGGAGTCGTACCCCTTTTTCCTAATCTGTGGGAGTGGTCGTAACAATTTGTTACAGAAAAGTGCTTCAAAAACAGAACTGGATCACTTTTCGGGGTTGAATTATTAGAAAACGCTTATATACTAAAGCAATGGGTCAGCAGTACAGGAAAGCAGTTATGAACTTGGACGTATTAACCATCTCGGCCTTGATTGCCGTAGCCATCGTTACGGTGTTCCTTATCGCTTCGGTCAGAAGATCGGATTGATAGGAATGGCATGCCCTCAGCGACATATCTCACCAGCCCCTAAATTACCTGCCTGTCAAAGGCGGTAGGGAGTGGGCTGTCTCATGAATCAGGATATAGCGGAATACCGGTTACCCCGACTGCAACGCGTGGCTCGGGGGCTGCCGAAAGGTGGTGTTGACGCTGAACGGTTTTGATCAGCTGGATTGAGTCAATAGTCCCTGGAAGCGTGTCTTCATGGTCCAGGGATCGATATAGACGTTCATGGGAACGTAGTCGTGGTCGACTTCGCGGTCTGACTTTCCCGGTTCCCCCCTTAGGAAATACGATGTCAGGCTGGAACCAGCTTTAGCGGTACTGGCGACAGGATTCTGCTTGATGTGGGCCATGGCTTCGGTCCTCTTCGATTTCAAGGAAAAAGAGATTCTTTAAGCGATATCTCTGTGTATGGGCTGATCCGGGATTCGACGTTACCGCTTCTCATGCCGTCCCAGCCTGAGGGGATTATTCGTGTGGCGTGAGTAATATTTCATACAAGAATTCCTGCAGTACTCCCCATTCCTGGTGGAAGACCGCACTCACCTTGTCGGCATCAGATAACGGAAACTTTACCGAATGTTAACCCTTCCACATGGAATAAACAGGACAAGGAACCGGACAGGCTTATCCCTCGATGGCATCAAGGGCTCAAGCAATACGGTTACCCGTCCGGCCATCTGAAGTGATGGGGGAAACGGCCGTTGGATTCAGGTAGCAGACCTTCTTCAGCCAGTAAGCGGTATTGCCTCTGGTTGCCCGGGTAATCCGCAACCCGTCTCTGGCCGGTGATCAATCGGTGCCACGGCAACTTGCTTCCCGGGGGCAGTTTACGCAGCCACGCCAGCACCTGT
>JAHEHQ010000086.1 GCA_024644505.1 Gammaproteobacteria bacterium | reverse complement strand
TTCGCCGCCGCAGTGGGTGTGATCGCTCTTCTGCTCTACAACCTCCCCAACATGATGCAGCTCGCCGACAAGGTTACGAGCAGTCCCCCGGTCACCCATTCGGCTCAGCAGTAGCGGGTTAAAATTGGACAGGTAGCCTGCGTAGAGCGCAGCGAAACGCAGGTAAAACAGTTTCCCGCGTTTCGCTGCGCTCTACGCAGGCTACTTAAAAGATAGTTATTGTTCTTTAAGCATATCCGCTACAGCCTCCACGGCTTTATGGGCGCTCGCAATGGCAACACCGGCCCCGCAACGCTGGCGCACCCAGTCATGGTGGGCCAACAGGATTCCAGCCGCAAACAAACGGTGGTTGACCGGCTCACCGTCCGGGCCCAGGGGACGAAAACTTGAATCCACCTCCACGCCTGATCGATTGACGGGATGCCCCAGTGGGTCGAAATAGTCCTGGCGGTACCAGTCTGCCCGGCTTTCCGGTTGGGTGACCGGGATATCCAGCAGCGCTTCACGAACGCCTCCCCGCTCCGCCGTCAGTCCGCCGGACAGAAACCGGCCGCTGGCGAGTATCGCAGCCTTCGATTCGATCATCACCTCACCGAAGCTGTCCTGCAGATATAGCGTGGCACGCCCCGCTTCCAGCACCAGGCGCTTTACCTTCTGCTGGGGAACCAGTGTGAGACCTTTTGCAGGAAACCCCTGCTCGAACATCTCCCGTAGCCTGATGCCAGGCACCGCGGGCGGCATGGTGGGGATTTCGAACAGGGGCACACCCACCAATCTCTGCAGTTCGGCATGTACCCGGTCCGGGTGATGGATACCCATGATGGCCGGCATGCCAACCAACCGCGCATCCCCGAGAGCCGCTTTTATGCGCTCGGCGAACCGTTCACGATGGGATGAAACCTCCAGTGCACGTGCCATCACTTCCGGAAACACCTGTCCCCCGCTCTCCATATCCGGAAACGACAACTTGGCCGTTGACAGTTGCGGCCAGGATGAACGGATATTGGCGACGAACTCTTTGGCACTGAATCCCTGCAATCCCAGAATATCGATTATGAGGGTCCTGACACCGGCCTTTCTTGCCTCGATCCCGGGCAGCATGGTCTGGGGTACCGACAGCGTGGGTTTCACGGTTCCGGCCGGTGTGAGCGCAAGATGATTCCGCTCGGCCGGAGCGGTATATCCCACGCCCATCTCCGTCAGTGCCCCGGAGAATTGATCGAAAGCGGCCTGGATCGCCGTCCTGCCGATACGGGAGAGTGGGTGACGGGGTTCGGATTCTCGCAGCAGTTCCAGTCCCTGCCAGGGATCATCCAGCCATAGCCCCCGGCAGCTGCCCAGCAGATCCAGATAACCGGTGGTATAGGCAACAGCCCCGGTATTTCCCACCTGCGCACTGGCAATCCCGCGGGCCAGAGCAAACACACTGGCGGCAAAACCTGCCAGCCCGGAGCCGATGATCGCCAACTCTGTGCGGTAGTATCTCTCGCCCTGGCCCATATCAGCCGCTACCCTCTTTTTCGGGGTCGTTGGCTTTTCCATCAAGCCGGTCGAGCCCCATAAGGCTGCAATGCAAGGCCTCCGAAAGTTCTATCTGGGGCATCTGCTCTCCCCACAAAATCGGTTGTACGCCTTTGAACCTTCCGCTCAGAAAATCCCGCATGGAGTGCAGACCCCTTGCGGAATCGTAAACGCCGCGGTCGTACAGATGGGAGGTTACCCGGATACTGCAAAAGGATCCCTGGCAAGAGCCTTTTCCGACCCTGCTGCGCACACCGATAGCCTGCAGGGTCATCTCGCTTTCTGCCCCCGGGGCAGATTCGATGATGGAGTCGATCGCCGACTGAGGCACCATTTCACACTCGCACAGGATCATATCGGTGGGGTCGTTTCGCCTGTACCAGAAACGAGGTGCAAAACCGGGTTCGGTCCATCGCACGGCATTACCCGACGGCAGGGGCTCTGTCGCCGTTTTGCAGGGCCGGCTGTTTCCCAGTCGCCTGGCCACCAGATCACCGGTCTTCTCCGCCATAAGGCGAAAGGTGGTCAGCTTGCCGCCTGTCACTGTGGCAAAATTCTCCAATCCCTGATCCCGGTGATCGAACAGCGTGAAACCCCGGCTGGCACTGCGCCCGTCGGCTGTGTTTTGTGCCGGCAGCAGCAGGGGCCTCACCCCGGAAAACGCCCGAATGAAACGCGTCCCCTCCAGGCACGGCAGCATTGCTGTCCCTTCGATCAGTACCCGCTCCACCTCGGCTACCGTGGGACGGATGTCCTCGAGGTCATCCACATTGTCCGAAGTGGTACCCAACAGGGAGACCGTGCCTCCCGGCACCAGGATGTCACCGTCTCCCGGTGGCCGCAGACGATTTATCACACGGTCAGTGATGCGGGTGTTGGAGATGATCAGGGTACCCTTGGAGTAGAGCAGGCTGACATCCGAACAGCCCGCCCGCCGGGCCACGTCCATCGACCAGGCGCCGGCGGCATTTACCACCTGTCTTACGAGTATTCTCCTCATGCCGCCGGTTTTCGTGTTGCGGCACAGGACCCCGGTGATGACACCGTTCGCGATCTCGAAACTCTCGACCGCTGTATGGGGCAGAAAAAGGCTGTCGGTCAACTGCTGGGCATGGTTGACGTTCTCGAGGGTAAGACGGAACGGATCCACCGTGGCATCCGGTATCGCATAGGCGGCAAACAGCTTGTCCGAAAGCGCAGGCTCCCGTTCCCTGGCCTGTGCCGGGCTCAGAGACTCGCAGTCGATACCCGCGGCTTCGCAATAGCCGGGGAAGCGTTCGGCGAACCCGGGGTCGTCCCCCTCGACCGCGATGAACATACCGCCGCAGTCATCGATGCAGTCCGGGGCGACCTGCCTGAGTATGTCCCCCTCTTGTCGACACTCCGCCGCGGTCTCCGAATCCGAGGCAGCGTAGCGCCCGCCACTGTGCAACAGCCCGTGATTGCCTCCGGAGGCGCCGGCATTCAGGTCACGGCGATCGATCAACAGACAGTGGATGCCCCGCAACGCCAGATCGCGCATCACGCCGGTGCCGGTAACGCCGCCGCCGATGATGAGCACCTCGGTTTCGAAGGTTTCGATACCGCTGACCATTACACTTTCCATCTTACAAGCCGACTTCGGCCAGTTCCGGCCCCAGGTACTTGCGTTCGTTCTCTCCCAGAATACCCAGGGAGAGGCAGATCAGGGTCCAAAAGTGAACCACCCGGTAGTCACCGCCAAAATGCCCGCCGATATCCTCTATCTGGGAATGACAGTTGTGACAGGGTGTGAGTACATAGCCTGCCTGTGTGGTCATGATCTGATCAAACTTACGCTTGCCGTAGGCATGGCGCTGTTCTTTCATACCGGCCTGCAGGAAACCGCCGCCACCGCCGCAACAGTAGTTGGCGCTGCGGCAGGGCTGCATGTCGATAAAATTTTCCTCTCCAACCAGCTTTCGGGCGACAAAGCGCAGGTCGTCCGCCACGGGATCTCCTATGGATTTGCGAACCAGCTGACAGGGATCCTGAAGCGTGAATTTTATCCCTCCGGTATTCCAGTCGGCGTTGACCGGCAGCTTTCCCTCGCGAATCCACTGGGCATAGTAGCTGACGAGGCTGCCCATCTCGAAGTTGGCTCTGAGCCCGAACCGCTCCACCCCTTTCCAGATGGTATAGAAGGAGTGGCCGCATTCGGTATTGACCCAGACTTTGCAGCCCAGATCGTTGACCGCATCCACCCTCTGCCTGACCATGCGCTTCCAGGCTTCGTCATCACCGGTGAACATACAAAAATTCTCAGCCGCCCAGCCTTTGGAGGCATAAGTCCAGTCCGCACCGACATACTCGAATATCTTCCACAATGGGGCCAGCTCTTCGGGCTCGGCTGCCGGTTCCCGTGAATTCTGATTGACAAAGAAATAGGCGCCCTGCTTGTCGATGGGTACCTTGATATCCTTGAAGCGTTCATCCTCCTGCCTCACCTCATCCGCGGTTTCCTCGACGATCTCGATGAAATCCTCCGATCTCAACCCCATGGCACTGGTGCCGGAATCGAGCAGTTGGGCCTGGCAGGAACGGACGATACCGCTGGGCTTCTTATCCTCCGGCCAGGCGCCCCGCGCCAGGCCCACCAGCAGGGAAACATCGATACTCATGGGGCAGATGTACATACAGCGCTTGCACTGGGTGCAGGTCCAGACCCAGGGTGTAGTGCTCAGTTCCTCGTTCATACCCAGCATCGCCATACGGATAAAACGGCGGGGGTCCATGCCCTCCAGACCCGATGCCGGACAACCGGAGGAACAGAGCCCGCAGTTCAGGCAGGAATCGTAGCTGGCACCTTCGGGCAGCAGTTCGTCGGCTTTCGCCTTGAAATCGATGACGGACTCCTTGTATGCGAGAGTTGATTTCATCGAGCTTACCTCCCCTGCTCTTCAGACATCCACAGATCCAGATCCCCAGCCTCTTCGCTGGTTAACCGAAGTCCCTTTTTGGACCGTCGCCAGAGCACGTCTTCCGCGGTGAGTGCGAACTCGTGCTCCATAAGATACTTGACCTCCCGCTCATACAGGGGGCCGCCAAAATGTCTGCCAAGCGACAGCGTATCCTCGCAGCCGGCCAGTATCATGGTGATTCTGGTCCCATAGTTTCTGGCATAGTCGTAAACGAGATCATCCTGCAGCCAGGGGTAGGTCCTCCTGCAGTCTTCGAGAAACCTATCGAAATCGGCATTTTCGATTTCACCACCCGGCAGTTGGGCGTCGGCAGTCCAGTTCATACTCGGGATGCCGGACATCGTGCCCGCCAGCAGACCCATCGCCTGTTGGGCAAGGTCGCGGTAGGTGGTGATCTTGCCGCCGAACACGGAGAGCATGGGTGCCCCGTCCGTATCCAGGTCCAGCATATAATCCCTCGTCACCTTGGCGGCACTGGCAGCCGCGTCGTTGTAGAGGGGGCGTACCCCGCTGTAACTCCACACCACATCCTCCGGGGTGACCGGCCTGTCCATGTACTCGGTTGCCGCCCGGCAAATGTACGTGAGTTCCTCATCGTCTATTCCAATGGCCTCCGGGGTCTCGTGCACCTCGCAATCGGTTGTGCCAATGAGGGTAAAATCCCGCTCGAAAGGAATCACGAAAAGCACCCGACCATCCTGGTTCTGGAAGATATAGGGATATTCATGATCGAACAGTTTCGGCACCACGATGTGGCTGCCCTTTATAAGGCGGGTCCGGCTTTTGGAATGCCTGGCGCTGTGCATCTGCAGCACCTCATTGACCCAGGGCCCGGCCGCGTTTACCAGCGCTCTGGCCCTGACCTGATAACGTTCCTCTGTCTTCCCGTCCTCAAGGTCAACGATCCAATGGTCGGTATGCCGCTTGATGCCGCAGCAGCGGGTGCGCGTCCTGATCTCCGCGCCGCGCGCCCTTGCATCCATCGCGTTCAGCACCACCAGGCGGGCATCCTGCACCCAGCAGTCGGAATACTCGAACCCCTCCGCGAATTTGGGTTTGAGTGAACCGCCGGCGGGATGCCGGCGCAGATCGATGCGATGCGATGCGGGCAGCAGCCTCCTGCCGCCCAGATGATCGTAGAGAAACAACCCGGACCTGATCAGCCACTTCGGCCGCAGCGCCTTGTGATAGGGCAGAACAAACCGTAGCGGCCAGATAACGTGCGGTGCCGCCCGAAGCAGCACTTCGCGCTCCCTCAGGGCATGACGCACCAATCTGAAATCGTAATTCTCCAGATAGCGAAGCCCGCCGTGAATCAACTTGGTGCTTGATGACGAGGTGTGCCGTGCCAGGTCGTCCATCTCGCAAAGGAAGACGCCCAGCCCACGCCCGGCCGCATCTCTGGCAATACCCACCCCGTTGACGCCGCCTCCAACGACAAGAAGATCCGTTTCGATCATCGCCTTAGGGCCTGCTGACACTGCGCGGATACCCAGCGTTGGCCCTCGGTCAGACCCATCTGAAGACACAGAGCAGATAGATGATCGAGATCGCGAGTGCACCCCACAGGGGCGTACCCATGATACCCAGCCAACCCAGGTGGATGAATGCACTGCCAAGCAGGGAAATGAACAGCCGGTCTCCGCGGGTCGTATCCAGCCCGAGAACGCCCCTGCGGGCGCCGCCGCCCGGGCTGAAGTGTTCCCACACCCCCATGGTGGCTATGGCGAGAACGATAAAGAGAAAAAATGCAGCCGTCGGCCAGGTCCAGGCCATCCAGGAAAGAAACATTTGTCAGCCTCCCATCTCAAACCCTGCCGAGGGCGAACCCTTTGGCGATGTAGTTCCGCACAAAATAGATCACAAAGGCACCCGGAATGATCGTCAGTGTGCCCGCCGCGGCCAGCAGGCCCAGCTCGTACCCCGATGTACTGGCAGTGCGCGTCATGGTCGCGGCGATAGGCTTCGCGACCACCGAGGTGAGCGTCTTGGCCAGCAGCAGTTCAACCCAGGAAAACATAAAGCAGAAAAACATCACCACACCGATGCCCGCCGCGATGGTCGGGATGAATATCCGGATAAAAAACCGCCAGAAAGAATATCCGTCCACGTAGGCGGTCTCATCCAGTTCCTTCGGTACTCCTGACATGAAGCCTTCCAGGATCCAGACCGCCAGGGGTATGTTAAACAGGCAGTGGGCCAGTGCCACCGCTATCGGGGTGTCGAACAATCCCACCGCTGAATAGAGCTGGAAAAACGGCAGCGCGAAAACCGCCGGCGGCGCCATGCGGTTGGTCAGCAGCCAGAAGAACAGATGTTTGTCTCCCAGGAAGCGGTAGCGTGAAAAGGCGTAGGCCGCCGGGAGTGCGACACTGACGGACAGCAGCGTGTTCATCCCCACATAGGTGAGCGAGTTGAAATAGCCGTTGTACCAGGTGGGATCCGTGAATATGGTGATGTAGTTGCTCAGGGTGAATTCCTGTGGCCACAGGGAAAATGCCCCAAGGATCTCGTTTGTGGTCTTGAAAGACATACTGACCAGCCAGTAGATCGGCAGCAGCAGAAACAGGATGTAGAGGGTGGGCACCAGCCACTTGGTCTTTTTCATCACTGCTCCTCGTTGCGCATCATCAGGGTGTAGAAGATCCAGCTCAACACCAGGATGATGAGAAAATAGATCAGGGACATCGCGGCCGCCGGTCCCAGGTCAAACTGGCCCAAAGCGATTTTCACGAGGTCGATGGACAGGAAGGTCGTGGTGTTGCCCGGGCCACCACCGGTCAGCACGAAGGGTTCCGTATAGATCATGAAGCTGTCCATGAATCGCAGCAGGATAGCGATGGTCAGCACGCGCTTCATCTTCGGCAATTGGATAAAGCGGAAAACCGACCAGGCGCTGGCGCCGTCGATGCGCGCCGCCTGATAGTAAGCATCGGGAATGGAACTGAGCCCGGCATAGGCCAGCAAAACCACCAGGGAGGTCCAGTGCCAGACATCCATCAGGATGGTGGTAAACCAGGCTGCAAAAGGCTGCTGGGTAAAGTTGTAGTCAAACCCCATGCCGTTGATCATCTTCCCCAACAGGCCGATATCCGGCAGTGCAAAGATGTTCCACATGGCGCCGACCACGTTCCAGGGAATCAGCAGGGGAAGAGCCATCAGGACCAGGCACACAGATACCCAGGGCCCCTGCTTCGGCATTGCCAACGCGATGGCCACTCCCAGGGGGATCTCTATCAGAAGAATGATGCCGGTGAAGGCCATCTGACGCAGCAGTGAGGCATGGAACCTTTCCGAATGCAAAATCTGCTCGAACCATTTGACGCCTTCGAAAAAGAACAGATTGTTACCAAAGGTCTCCTGCACTGAGTAATTCACCACTGTCATCAAGGGAATCAGTGCATTGAATGCCACCAGGATCACCACGGGCAGCACCAGGAACCAGGCTTTTTGATTGGCTGTCTTGTCGATCATAGGTGCGGCTCTAGTTAACAACCCAACCGTCTGCGTAGACGTGGGTTTTATTCAGGTCGAACGCAAGATGGGCCTTGTGGTCAGGTATGGGAACGTTCTCCGGTGTCACCAGCTTGATAACATGGGACTTATGATGCACTTCCACAATGCGATAACGTCCGACGTCATCTACCCTGACGATATCCACCGGCAGGCCTTCCTGATCAAAACTAAGAAACTCAGGCCTTACCCCAATCTCCAGGCGCTTGGCATCTGGCTGTGCTTCAATGGCTTCCGCCAGTTTCACTGTGTAACCCAGAAAGCTGGGAAAACCGTCGACAATCTCACAGGGCAGCAGATTCATTCCCGGTGACCCGATAAAATGCCCCACAAAGGTGTGACCGGGCTTTTCGAACAACTCCTCCGGCGTTCCGATCTGAACCACCTGCCCTTCAAGCATCACCACCACGTTATCCGCAAAGGTCAGTGCCTCTGTCTGGTCATGGGTAACATAGATCATGGTTGCTCCCACCTCCTGATGCAGTTCTTTCAGCTTGGAGCGGAGCTGCCATTTCAGATGGGGATCGATCACCGTCAGGGGTTCGTCAAACATGATCACGTTCACATCGGACCGTACCAGACCTCTGCCCAGGGAAATCTTCTGCTTGCCATCCGCGGTCAGCCCCGATGCCCGGTTGCCCAGCACAGGTTCCAGATCGAGCATCCTGGCTATCTCCTCAACCCGGCTTTTCACCTTTCCTTCCGGGATTCCCCGGTTTCTTAAAGGAAAGGCAAGGTTGTCGAACACGGTCATGGTGTCGTAGACCACAGGGAACTGGAATACCTGGGCAATGTCACGCTTCTCCGAAGGCACATCGGTGACGTCACGGCCATTGAAAAGTACACGACCATGTGAGGGCTGCAACAACCCGGAGATCACGTTCAGCAATGTCGTCTTGCCACACCCGGAGGGACCGAGCAGCGCGTATGCGCCACCATCATCCCAGTCCACATCCAGCTGTTTCAACGCCCAGTCATCGGGTGACTCAGGATGTTCGAGATAACTGTGACGTACTTGATCGAGGGTGATTTTTGCCATT
>JAHEHQ010000085.1 GCA_024644505.1 Gammaproteobacteria bacterium | reverse complement strand
AAAATCCTTCGCTGCAGCATCTGTGAAGTCGAAGTTGCTGCGGATGTATTCCAGGGTGCGCTTCTCGGTTTCCGTTACGCCCTGACCATCGGCAGCCGACTTGAACAGATCAGCCACCTCATCCTTGGAAATCTTGCCTTCCCCCCGCCCACTGGTGTGCTCTTGGCCAGATCCAATAGTTCTTTTTCGTACTGTACCCCGTCTATACTCTGGTATGCCATGTTGTACTTCCTTCTGGGCAATTATGTGACTGTGCATAGTATAGAAACGGAGAATACCGGCGCAAGACCGGGACCAGAGATGTTATACGCGCGGCCCACTAGATCCCTATCCCGGTGCCGGATCAGTTCTTCTGCAGGCGTTTCAAGGCCTTCTCCATATGCTCACACAGGGTTTTCAGCACCTTGATGCGGGCAAAACGCTTGTCGTTGCCTTCCACAAGGGTCCAGGGTGCCCGGGATGTGCTGGTGCGTTCAATCATGTCGTGGACAGCGATCTCGTATTCTGCCCACTTATCCCGGTTACGCCAGTCCTCTTCCGTCAATTTCCAGCGTTTGTAGGCGATTTCCTGGCGTGATTTAAAGCGCTCGAGTTGTTCTTCCGGTGTAATGTTGAGCCAGAACTTGCACAGCACGATGCCGTGTTCGACCAGTTGCGCCTCGAAATCGTTTATCTCGGCGAAGGCCCGCATCCATTCCTCTTCCCTCGCAAAATCCTCGATCCGCTCCACCAGAACCCTGCCGTACCAACTGCGGTCGAAAAACGTTACCCGGCCGGCGCGACCCAGGTTTCGCCAGAAGCGCCAGAGGTAATGGTGCGCACGTTCCTCGTCGGTGGGTGCGGCAAAGGGGATGACTTCATAGCGGCGGGCGTCAAGGGCGGCGGTACAACGACGTATGGCGCCGCCCTTCCCGCCGGCATCCCAGCCCTCGAAGACGATGAGGCTGGACACCTTGTGCCCCCAACTCTCCCGGTGCAGGTGGTTGAGCTTCGCCTGGTATCTGTTCAACTCCGACTGATAATCGTCCTTGCTCAGAGACTGGTCCATGTTGAGGGTAGAGATGATCGTCGGCATGTCCGGTCGCGGGACCGGCTTGTTCCAGTAATCCTCTGTATTTTCCGCCTCTTCACCGGCGGAGGATTGCCCGGACTTCGCGGCTGCCTTCAACTGGGCCGCGACTTCTTTCAACTTCGTTCTTTTCCGGAGGTGCTTCTGGATACCGTCGAGAACGGCGTTGGCCACCGTCAGACTGCTGTAGCGCAGATCTCCCCCTTCAATGATGTCCCAGGGGGCCGCTCCCTTGCTGGTGCGCATGATCGCCCTTTCGGCGCCGGCGACGAAGTCATCGTAAAGTCGCCAGTGATGCCAGTCGGTCTCGGTGACCCGCCATTTTTTTTCCGGATCTTTTTCAAGACTCTTGAGACGCTTTTTCTGTTCGGACTTTCCCAGGTGCATCCAGAATTTCAGAATCAGGGCACCGTCAACGGCCAGCGCCCTTTCAAAGGCAATAATCCGGTCCAGCTTTTCGTCGAACTCAGGAATGGATATGCGGTTGTTGACCCGGTCGAGAACCGGCGTCGAGTACCAGGAACTCAGGAAGATGCCGATGCGACCCCTGGGCGGCAAGTCACGCCAATAGCGCCAGTACTCGGGGCGCTCCGCTTCTTCCTGTGACGGTTCGGTATAGGCATGGGTCACCAGCCATCGGGGGTCCATCCACTCGCTGAGAAGATTGACTATCTCCCCCTTGCCCGCCCCGTCGACACCGGCGAAGACGAGAATGACCGGGAAATCCGCCTTTCGCAGGTCCTGCTGAACTGCCAACAGCTTTTCCCGCAGGAGGGGAACCTGTTTTTTATACTCTGCCTTTGGGACCTCGCGCCCCAGCTCAGCGGTCTCGAACATGGTCAGCTTCCTGTGGTTGCAATCTTCCTACAGTGTAGTTCAGAAACGATTGCCCGATAACTGTCTGACCTGCCCTGTTCGACCATTAAGGGCCCGGTTTCCCTGCTGACCGCCCCTGCCGGGTCCCTGGAACCGGGTGGCAGGGGGTGTAGGCATATTTACAACAAGGGTTTAATGAAGAGATTCAGTCAGGCAACCTCTATCGGGGCTTCACCCTGATAAAGCTCACCCTGCTCACCTCGCCATGTAAAGCGAACCATGCCGCTTTTCTGGACACGAATGTAGAACGACAGATAAGGATTACCTGCGGTTCCCGAGTCCAGTTCCGCCCTGAATACCTCTTTCCCATCCAGTTCGCAAACAAATTCATTGATCAGTTCCTTGGGAACGATCTCGCCACTCTGCCTGCGTCGCCAGCCGGACTCCATGGGATGATTCAGTTTTGTCATCACGCGAACAATCTCCCCCTTCCCGGCTCTGGGAGGGACCTTTATGTGTAGACGCCTGTCCATCAACCGCATCCTCCTGCGCCGCCGGTGATCTTGCTGCGTCCTTTGGCGAGATAGACGCTGCCGTCGCTCATCTCCGCGGCCACGATAATAACCTGGGTCTGGAGCATCCGTATCCGGGTGGATACCTGCGCTTTACCATTGGCCGCACTCAATCTGAACGATGCCACCTCAGGTGTCGGATTGCGTTCCGCAACGATGTGGATTGCCCTGACATGATCGCTCTCAGTCATGGGGCTGTCGACCGAAACCCGGATAGGGACGAAACGCCCCTGATCGGTGACCTTGGGTAAAGTGATATCGATGCGACCTTTCTGAGGCTCTACCCCACCGGTCAGTTCCGCGATACGTTTTTTCGCATCCCCTGGCCCCGCGTGGGCGGGTTTCAAAAGCCCCCCGACGGGAAAGCCGGCGGCTGCCCATACGCCACACAAAACGAGCAGTTCACGACGATTCAACATGAATTCTCTCCAGTAAAACTTTGACGGTCAGCTGCGGGCCGCCTCATCACCCTCTTTCTCTTCACCGCCCTTTTCGACTTCTTCCCACCCGGTGAACATCGCCTTGATATGGGCCAGTACCGTATGCCCGGTGGTGGTCAGGTAGACGTGACCGACAAAGAAAACCGCGATCAGATAGGCCGCGACCGTATGCACGAACGCCACCGTCCCCAGCTCCAGCCATCCCAGCCCCCATTGTGACCAGTCGTTATAGAACAGATACAGGAGACCGGATACCCAGATCAGGGGGGCAAGCGTAACCTTGAACATAAGATAGGCCAGCCTCTGCAGCGGGTTGTGCTTATGCAGTTTGGTCGCCCTGAACGGGTGGGGTTTGTTCTTGAAGATATCCACCGAGTAATACCGGGCAACCGCCAGAACCTTGTCGGTCGTGGGGATGTACTGCCGCCACTCCCCTGTCGTGAAGTGCCAGAAGATCGCGAACACCCACAGGCCGATCAGGGTCCATGCCGCCAGGGTGTGCAGGTTCATGGCATTCTCCACACCCATCAGGCTGTAAGTGCCATGGATCTCGAATCCCGTCACCAGCATGAATACGATCAACAGTGCCTGCGACCAGTGCCAGAAGCGCTCGAAGCGTTTGAACACGTAGATCTTCTCGAGCGGTGCCTCGCTTACCACATGCCCCTTTCTGCGCAACAGATAACGCGCAGCGCCGTGTAGAATCACCCCCGCCAGGGTCATGAGAAGCAGTGCCATGGCGATACGATCCACCCAGTCGACACTGTCCCGACCCGGGATGTAAATACCGTCGACCCCTTCGAGCCGACCGTTTCCGCTGTGGCATTCATTGCAGGCCAGCGCCTCTTCCGCCGGTGCGATCATGTGGGTGATGGGCCAGAGCATCTCGGTCTCGACGAAGTCGTACTTGCCGCTGTACGGCCGCCCCACCGCCTGCATGCCCAGATCGATGGCCTGATCCCAGTTGAACGTCTTCCAGTAGCCTTTCTCCCCCGTCGTCAGCGGGGCGACAAGGGTCTTGAGCTCAGCGTCATAGGGCTGCTTGCCGCGCATCACCTTGACCGGCCAGATGCGTGTGTCGGGGGTATCCGCATCGCCCAGAAAGCGGTTGACCGGAACCACCCCGTCCGGGTCTATCTGATCCTCGATCAGCGTGTACTGCACCGTGCCGTTGAACCAGCGGTACTCCGGTTGCGTGTGCTCCTTCCAGACAAAGTCGCCCTTTTTCGAGTTGTAGATTTCAAAACCTGCCGTGTCCGCTGTTCCATAGGGCTTGCCCTCAGCATCCATTTTTCCGGCCTGGGACCAGTCCCACCACATCTTCGAACCGAAATCGCCCCGCGAATACTCCGGTATGTGGCAGGTTTGACAGGCAATCCGGTTGGTGTGGTCATTCAGCTTCTGGTCCGATTTATGCGGGGTACCGCCGTGACACGAGCGGCAGCTTGCGCGGCCCTTCCCCATTTTCCCCGGGATCTTGATGCCCTCCTGATCCGCTGCATTGGGCGAATAGCGACTGCCGGCCACCTCGTGCTGGTCGCTGGTATGACAGGTCGAGCAGGAGAAATCCAGACCCTCCATATCCATGTGCACATCGACAAAGTGGTCGGGACTCGCCAGCGTCGGGTCGATATCCCCGTGCTTTACCGCCTTGGCACCGCCACCCGCAAAGTGGCAGGTACCGCAGCTGCGCCGGCTGGTCGGACCCACATTCTGGGCGAACTTCTCCAGCTTGGGCCTTCTTTTACCCGGTTTTCGCAGCGCCTCCCGGGAATAAAGGCCGGTCGTATCGTGGCAGACCAGACAATCGACGGACTCCTCGGAGGCAAAATCAAAGGTATCGTCTTTCCAGCCGTAGCTGATGTGACAGGCTGAACAGGCGGCAATATTGGGCTTCGCCGCTATGCAGAAATTGTTCAATACGTGTTTCTTGCCAAGCCGCTGACCGGTGACCGGGTTGTCGTACTCCCACTTCCAGTGTTTGGAGTTGTGGATCTGCTTGGACGCGTTGGTGTGGCATTCGAGACAGGCCTTGGTGACCTCGGGGCCGGTCTTGAATTTCTTTTGGAGCTGCTCGAACTTACCGTGATCCGCGGTAGATTGCGTAACGGGTTTGGACTGGGCAAGTGCCGGAAGCACGAAAAGCAGGCCCGCCAGCAACAGAATATTACAAACTGCAATCTTCAGCCGATTGCCCCGGGAAAAATGATGATACAGACACATTGACATCCACCAGCGTGCACTTCAGATCGGGGCTGCCGAAACAACCCCGATATTCGAGAAAAAACAGAGGATTATGCAGACAGTCTCTTATTCAGATGGTGTGGCTTTCGGTACACTGCCATCCTGATTGAAAGCGACGTTTGCATCGAGGAAGTAGACCTTCAGGTCATCACGCTTCATCTTGACGATATCGTACGCCTCGCCGCTGCGCGCACCCGTCGAGCAGAAAAACACGATGGGTTTATCTGTCGGCAGCTCGTCGACGTTTTCCTCGACATCGTCCACCGTCATTATGACCGCCTTGCTGAAGGTGCCATCGGACTCCACTTCTTCCGGGTCCCGCACGTCGTACCAGTAGACGTCATCCGGATTGTTTGCGGCAAGTTTCTGAAATGATGCGATGCTGATGGTGCCGTCATCCTCCCCGGCTTCGATCTTCGAAGCAGCGGGAGCTGCTGCAACCGGTGCAGCCGCACCGTAGGCCGCCTTCCAGACCGGATAACCGCCCTGGAACAACCGTACCTTGGTGTAGCCCAGGGCGACCGCCTTGGCCGCGGATTTCGGGCTCAGGGGACATTTGTAACCGCCACAGTAATAGATGAGCTCGGTACCCTTGTCAGCCGGAAGTTCCGCCACCTTGGCATCGAACTGCCGCAAGGGGATATTGATGGCAGTGGGCACATGGCCTTTGCCGAATTTACGTGAAGGTCGGGCATCGACGATGACAGCACCTTTGTTCTTGTCTATCAGACCTTTGACATGGGCGGCGCTAACGCCGGGAACATTGCCCTTCTTAACCCAGTCCGGATAGCCCGCGGCGTAAACCTTGACGTTGCTGTAACCCATGGCCTCGGCCTTGGCAGCCGACTTGTGGCTCAACGGGCATTTCAAACCGCCACAGTAAAATACAATCAGGTCAGATTTTTCCTGGGGCAGCATATCGGTGTGCTTGTCAAACTGGCTGTTCGAAATATTTATCGAGGGGACGATATGACCCTTGTCGTATTTTCTGGCCGGCCGTGAGTCCACGAGCAGCACGTTCTTTTTAGGCGGCACAGTCGCATACTGCGCGACATAGGCCGCGTCGACGACATCCTTGTACCACCATGCCGGCTTCTCCGTCGACTGATCGGCAGCCATTACCGGCGTGGTAAAAAAACAAACGACTGCCGAAGTGGCAATCACTGAAGCGATGCGGTTCATTTGTGTTTCCTCTCCTGGATATTGACGAATCTTCGGAGTTGTTTCCTTCCGATTACGTCGAGATTAGATCAGATTGCCTACCATTTTCCTGGGAAAATGCAATGCCTCATAAATTAACTTGGGAGTTCCAGACTATTTCGATCAAGCTTACGAACACCTATTTTTGCCAATATATTCAAATAAGTATTTTTAGCATTGATTGTTATCAGTTAATCGTCTGAAAGGACTGTTTGATGAAGGGGCTTTCCTAAGGAGAGTGATATAGGTCAATTCAAAACAATCGCTGAGGTCCTCCACCCGCTTTGCCGCCGCCGGTGTTGGTGAAAAAAAAGTATGTTGGTATCAGAGAAATCGCTGACGAGGCCCGGCTCCGGCGGGGCCATAGCGACCTGGAATGGCCTCTTATGTTAAGAGGTATGAGTTGGTGCTGCACACACTCACTTCATTCTTTCACACGGCAAATACGCGTGACAATTCGCCTTGGTTCAACTACCGTAGGCTGCTTATCAATAAGTTTCGTATGTCTCGAGGAACCGACCGGTGAATTCCACGAAATTCAGTGCCGTCACCAGCATCCTGCTTGGCGTGGCAGCGATCATTCTGCCTTACCTTTTCGGAACCTTCGCGGTGATGATGCTCGGCTGTGTCATGTTGGCCAGTGGCATCGTGGCGCTACTCTACGTCAATGCCGCACGTAAGGAGGGAATTCCCGTCAGCGTTTTCGCTCCCTGGGTACAGGTGATCGCCGGCATGGTTATTCTGATCTGGCCGGGACTGACCTTATGGATAGTGGCTGTCATTCTCGGAGGTGGTCTTATCCTCAGCGGTATCACCGGCCTGACGGCCCTGCGCGACTCAGGGTTAGTCAACCCACCCGTGCTTCGTAAGATCGAACTATGGTCAAGCATAGTGCTTGGCGCGCTACTGGTCCTCCTGGGAAGCACAGGCTCCGCTATTCTGCTGGGGATCGTCCTCGGAATCGCCTTGATCAGCAGCGGCCTTCAACAGTGGCGTTTGGCTGCTTAGGGCTCGCGAAACAATAACTCCCTGTTTTGGGACGCCGATCCATCCCGCCTGGCTGCGTTGCGAAAACTTGAAAGATAATGAGTATTCCTGCGTTTCGGCGCCTTGCCAGACGGGCGCCTCGACGGCCCAAATTCAGGGACTTATTATTTCGGGCTCTTCAGGAAAATTTGTGGGTAAAAACGAGGAGAAATAGTTCTCCAGGGGTACAAATTTACAATTTGAATTAGGGATAGCGCATCCTGCGCTCCAAATTCTGAGATGATGAAAGTGCGAACAAACATCAGTCAGAAAAAAGGAGCGAGGATGCAACTTAAGACTATCCTTAATCGGGTCCAGAAATTCAAATCTTTTGTGTATGGGACGATCTGCTGGGTCGAGGATGCAAAAGAACCGACGATAGAAGCAGAACTGAGTTCCCGTGCCAACAGCCGACCGATCTGCTCCGGATGTGACCGCAAAAGGCCTGGGTACGACAGGTTGCCGATCCGAAGGTTTGAGTTTATCCCGATGTGGGGCATCAAGGTATTTTTTCTCTATGCACCACGCCGGGTTGATTGTCCAACCTGCGGTATCCGGGTGGAGCGGATGCCTTGGTCGGAAGGGAAACACCGCCTGACCGAGACCTATGCCTGGTTTCTGGCGGGCTGGGCCAGACGCCTGAGCTGGAAAGAGGTGGCCGAGGCCTTTCGCACGACCTGGGACCACGTCTTCTGCTCGGTAGAGATGGCGGTCACCTGGGGCCGGGAGCAGAGAGACCTGTCGGGGATTAAAGCCATTGGGATTGATGAGATCCAATGGCAGCGGGGCCATAAGTACCTGACGCTGGTCTATCAGATCGATGCCGGCTGTCGGCGCTTGTTGTGGATTGGCAAAAAACGGAAGGTTAAGACCCTGCTGGGATTCTTTCGTTGGTTTGGCAAGGAACGAACCCTGGAGCTGGATTATATCTGCAGTGACATGTGGAAGCCTTACCTGAGGGTGATTGCCAAAAAGGCGGGGCATGCGATCCATATTCTGGACCGGTTCCACATCATGGCGAAATTGAGCAAGGCGATAGACAAGGTGCGCGCCCAGGAGGCGAGAGAGCTGAAAGAGAAGGGTTATGATCCGGTGCTGACGAAGAGCCGCTGGTTGCTGCTGAAACGTCCGGAAAACCTGACCGAAAAACAGGAGACTAAGCTGGCAGATCTCCTGCAGTATAATTTGAAGTCGATCAGGAGCTATCTTTTGAAAGAGGAGTTTCAGTTCTTCTGGTCGTATAAGTCGCCTTATTGGGCGGGGCTGTTTCTGGACAAATGGTGCACAAAAACGATGCGCTCGAAGATTGAACCGATGAAGGACATCGCCCGCAGCTTGAGGAAACACCGGCCCCTGTTGCTGAACTGGTTCCGAGCCAAAGGACAGTTTTCCAGCGGGATAGTCGAAGGCTTTAACAACAAAGCGAAACTGACTACCAGAAAAGCCTATGGATTCAGAACCTATCATGCGGCTGAAATTGCTTTGTATCATGCACTTGGAGCCTTACCTGTTCCAAAAGTAGCCCATGAATTTTTCTGACGAGGCTTACATTATTTACATCTTCTGGCTCTTCATCACAATGTATTTCTCCGGCCCAGCCTTTTATAAAGCACCATCTCAAGAACAGAGCTATGTGAGTACCTCCATATTCTTGAGGTGATTCAGA
>JAHEHQ010000084.1 GCA_024644505.1 Gammaproteobacteria bacterium | reverse complement strand
GGATAAAAAAAGGCTTCTGCCCCTGTAGGGCCGAATTCATTCGGTCAACCGCAATCGATGGTCGAATGAATTCGACCCTACATTTCAGCTCGCACCCACCTGCTAAAGCGACTCGATGCGCCTGCGGTGAATCAGTGAGTAGTAGCGCACGTTGGCAGTCGCGTGAGAGATCAGACCGGAGATGACGACCACAAGCAGGAACAGGGGAATCTCCAACCCGGGCAGGTAGGGAATCAAAAAGAGCAGCAACAGCTTTAACAGGATCGCCTGGCCCCGCAGCTGAACCAGCCAGATGCCGTTGCACCAGGTGTACAGCATACTGAGCCCCAGGCCCGAATAGAGTGTGACGGAATAATACAGCTCCCAGGTGCTGTCGGCCGCGGGATAGAGAAACCCCGCCCCCAGGCCCGTCACGCCGATCAGGTGCAGTATCCTGAGCCCGATGTTCACCCAGCGCTGTCCCGGAAAAAACCGGGACTCACGGGGAAAAACCAGGTGCCTGAGATCCAAGCAGAGCCCCTAGAGCTCGAACCAGCCGCTGACCAGGTCCTGCCCCGTCACGGTCAGCCTGGCCTCCATCCCGGGTGTGGCAGTCAAGATAGCCTCGGATGCCAGTTCCACGGTATTGTTTTTCTCGCTCAAATGGGCGGCGACCAGGTGATCGAGCCCGGGATGGTCCAGTATTCCCACCAGCTCAGCCGCCTGACGGTTGCTGAGGTGCCCCAGTTGCCCTCCTACCCGCTTCTGCAACTGATAGGGGTAGGGACCGTTCGCCAGCATGATGGGGTCGTGATTGCATTCCAGAAGCAGCGCCGTGCAGGATTCAAGCATGCAGACGATATGGGGCGTTATCGTCCCGGTATCCGTCAACACCCCCAGTCGCGAGCGGTCCGACTGAAAAACGAACTGCACCGGCTCCCTGGCATCGTGAGGCACCGGGTAGGGGGAAATGCTGATGGATCCGATATCGAACGACCCCTGATGGCCCCGGATAATCCGGGTCTCGGGGATGCCCCCGAGCCGGCCCGAATTGAGCGAACCGTGGGTCAACCAGACCGGGATACCGTAACGGCGTGCCAGAACACCCACTCCCCGGATATGGTCCTGGTGTTCATGGGTGACCAGAATGGCATCGATGGAATCGGGCTCGACGCCGGCCAAGCCAAGACGTCTCTCCGCCTCCCGGGCGGTAAACCCGCAATCCAGCAGAAGCCGCGTTTCCCCGGATTCTATCAAGGTCGCGTTGCCGCGACTGCCGCTGCCCAGTGAGACAAAGCGCATACGGTCGACCCGATGAGAGATCAGCGAATCTGCTCGCTCAACAGGGTCAATATCCGCAGTGCGGTATCGGTGTTATCGCGCTCACCCGCTTCGTTCAGCACCACGACTTCGGTGTTATCGGCGCGCGAATCGAGGCTGACCTGGTACTGATTGACCTTATCGATCTTTTCGTCATTGTCCCAGAATGCCAGTTTGCTGAGCCAGCCCTCCTCCTCGCTATCCTTGAGAGGGTCGTTGTAGCGTACGTAATAGACGCCGGCGCTGCGGTTCCGGTCTTCGACGGCAAAGCCCACCCGGTCGAGTGCCACACCCGTCAGCCGCCAGGAGCGGTCAAAATTCTCCATAATGGTCAGGGAATAGTTCCCTGCCGTCTTGTTCAGACGGGAACGGGTTTTCAACCGCTCGCTCTTGCCTGCCGCCACGGCGCGGTTCGCCTGTTGCTCGGCGATTCCCAGGTACACCATCAGCCGGCGCAGCATCTCGGCCTCCAGGCCATGATCCGTCTCGCGTGGGTTCCAGACGGTGCGCTCCACGGATCCGCCGCCGTCCTGGATAATGGTCTCCTGCATGCCCCGGTGAGTCAGATAGAGT
This sequence comes from Gammaproteobacteria bacterium, assembly GCA_024644505.1. Lineage (GTDB taxonomy): Bacteria > Pseudomonadota > Gammaproteobacteria > Chromatiales > Chromatiaceae > JAHEHQ01. The sequence continues at coordinate 7,162 of JAHEHQ010000084.1, read as the reverse complement.
TCCGTGTTGTCGGGGTTCGAGCCGGGCTCGATTCTCACCCTGTACTGATCCCGGGTGGACGCGGAGTGCAGACCGGAAACCGCCTTTGAGAGCCAGCCTGTCACGGTCGGCAGCTTGATATTCGGTTGCACCTCGAGCCAGTCGGTAACCATGACACCCACCGCAGGGTCCTGCTCCTGAAGCAGGACGCCGCTCTCCTGCCAGAAATCCACCACCTTGAACCAGACGTCCTCGGGTTGGGCCTGAATCAAAAGCCAGCGCTGATCACCATCGCGCATGAACTCGATGTTCGCCATCTCGGGCAGGACTTCCGACCGTCCCGAGATACGGCTGGTCTGCTGACCGGTCTGTTCGAAACTGGACAAAGTGGCGGAGCCGGCGGCACTGGCCGTGGGGATAGCGAGGTCGTCATTGATGCTGCTGGCGGTCAGGTCCGGGGGAACCTCCAGATTTTTTTTGGCCTCCTTGGACTTCTTGTACTCAACCTTCCTGTCCGGCAGCACCTGATCCATACCCGGAATGCTGCTGCAGCCGGCGATAACAGTGACCGCAGTCGCAATAAGAACTCTGAATAGGGGCTTTGAGAAATTATTCATTCAATTAATCCGGCTCTTAGCATGGTCTGCCGCAATGTGTCCCGGTACTGCTCGGACAACCAGGTCAGGGGTAACCTTATACCTTGTGGAATCCTGCCCATCTCCGCCAGCGCCCACTTGACCGGGATCGGATTGGCCTCCAGAAAAAGGTTGCGGTGCAGATCGGCGAGTTGACTGTCTATGGCCTCCGCGCCTTCCCGGTCCCCTTTGAGGGCCGCCGCCACCATCTCATGCATCAATCGCGGCGCTACGTTCGCGGTAACGGAGATGACACCCTGCCCGCCCAGCAGAACCAGTTCCCGGGCGGTGATATCGTCGCCGCTGAATATATCGAACCCTCCCCCGCAGAGCCGCCGGATGCTGGAAACCCGCTCCAGATCGCCCGTGGCCTCCTTGACCCCGACGATATTTGAAACCTGCGCCAGCCGGCCTATGGTTTCCGGCAGCATGTCACAGGCGGTCCTTCCAGGAACGTTATAGAGGATCTGGGGTATATCCACCGCCTCCGCGACCGCCTTGTGGTGCAGGAACAGCCCTTCCTGGGTGGGCTTGTTGTAATAGGGCGTAACCAGCAGACAGGCGTCCGCACCCGCATCCTTGGCGCACCGGGTCAAATTCACCGCCTCGGTGGTGGAATTGGCGCCGGTTCCGGCAATGACCGGGATCCGCCCGGCGGTATACTCCACCACCTGGCGTATGACCCGGCAGTGCTCCTGTTCATCCAGCGTCGCCGATTCGCCGGTCGTGCCGACGGCCACGATGGCATCCGTGCCCTGTTCGATATGCCAGTCGACCAGCCCCCGCAGGGACTCCTGGTCGACGCTGCCATCCTCGATCATGGGAGTGGCCAGAGCCACCATGCTGCCTTGAAACATGAAAATATTCTCAGGGAAGATTAATTTTCTATTGTAATTCGCGAGCCGAGACGCTGACAAGGCATAGCCTAACCCCACTCAACAAAGCTACACTCTTGCAATCAGTCCCCAAATTGAGTACATCCTCACTCATGACCAAACCAAAAAGCTATCTGGTGATCTCGGCCCTCGGACAGGACCACCCTGGCATTGTTAACGATCTGTCGAAAGTTATCCTGGAGTACGGCTGCAATATCACAGAGAGCAGGATGACGGTTCTCGGCGGCGAATTCGCCATCATGATCATGGTCGAGGGCAACTGGAACACCCTGACCAAACTGGAGGATGCCATTCCCGGACTCCAGGATCAGCTGAAACTTACGATTATCGTCAAGCGCACCAGCGATCGCAGCAAGGGCCCGGATCTGCTGCCCTATGCCGTCGAGGTGGTCTGCATGGACCATCCGGGCATCGTCAACAGCCTGGCGGGCTTCTTTTCAGCCCGCCAGATAAACATAGAGGACATGGTGACCAGCAGCTATGCCGCGGCACACACAGGCACACCCATGTTTTCGGTGCACATCACGGTGGGCATACCCTCCGGGATACATATCGCATCGCTCAGGGAGGAGTTTCTGGAATTCTGTGACTCTCTGAACCTGGATGCCGTGCTGGAACCGGTAAAGATTTAGAGCCCGTAGCGGCATTAGAGGAATCACCATGAGCAAGGTTCAACTGAACAAGACGATCCCCGACGTGGAGATACATCTCACGGGTGACAAAAAGGTCAGGCTGTCAGATTATCTCGGAAAAATCCTGGTCCTCTATTTTTATCCCAAGGCGAGCACCCCGGGCTGCACCCAGGAAGGCCTCGACTTCAGGGACGCCATTGCCAGGTTCCGCCGTCAATCGACCGTAATCCTGGGGGCCTCCCGCGACAGTCTGAAGGCTCAGGAGAATTTCAAGGCAAAGCAGGGCTTCCCCTTTGACCTGGCCTCCGACCCGGAGGAAACCCTGTGCAAGGCCTTCGATGTCATCAAGGAAAAGAACATGTACGGCCGCAAGGTGCTGGGCATTGAGCGCAGCACCTTTCTGATCGACGGCAAGGGTGTATTGCGACAAGAATGGCGCAAGGTCAAGGTAAAGGGCCACGTGGAAGAGGTCCTGGAGGCCGTCAAGGCCCTGAAAAAATAAGCGCGGCAGCGAAAAACCTCAAGTCCGGGAGGGCGGTTCCGGATCTATCCGCCGCCTTCAATCTCCAACCCACCGAACCCGAAGTTTCATGAATCAGACCTCAGAAGGACGCCGGCTGTTCGTCCTGGATACCAACGTGCTGATGCACGATCCCACCTCCATATTCCGGTTCCACGAGCACGACATCTTTCTCCCGATGATGGTGCTCGAAGAGCTCGACCGGGGCAAAAAAGGCATGTCGGAGGTAGCGCGCAACGCCCGTCAGACCTCCCGGTTCCTGGACGAACTCATGCATGGCGCCAGCAAGGAGGCAATCGATGCGGGCCTGCCCCTTCCCGCTCCGGTCAACGGCAAACAGGGGGAAAAGGGCCAACGCGGACGCCTGTTTTTTCAGACCGAGCATCTTCCGGATCTGCTGCCCGAATCGCTGCCCGGCAATACACCGGACAACAATATCCTGGGAACGGCCCTGGCGCTGCAAAAAAAGTTCCGGGAAAGTGAAGTCACCGTCGTATCCAAGGACATCAACCTGCGGATCAAGGCGGCTTTGCTGGGTATTCACGCCGAGGATTACTACAACGACCAGGTGCTGGACGATGTCAGTCTGCTCTATCACGGCATGGAGGCATTACCGGCGGACTTCTGGGACACACACACCAGGGACCTGGCATCCTGGAAGGAGCAGGGGAAAACCTACTATCGTGTCGACGGTCCGGACACGCACCACTGGTTTCCCAACCAATGCCTGTACATGGAAGGCGACGATGGGTTCGAGGCCATCGTCAGAAAACGTGACGCCGACGGGATTTGCATCGAGCTGGTGGAGGATTACCGGGGCGCGAAACAGTCGGTTTGGGGAATCAACGCACGCAACCGTGAGCAGAACTACGCCCTCAATATGCTGATGGACCCCCAGTTGGATTTCGTGACCCTTCTGGGCAACGCCGGCACTGGCAAGACCCTGCTGGCGCTGGCGGCCGGGCTGGCCCAAACCCTGGATAGAAACCTGTACCGGGACATCATCATGACCCGGGTCACCGTGCCCGTTGGTGAGGACATCGGCTTCCTGCCCGGCACCGAGGAGGAGAAGATGACGCCCTGGATGGGGGCACTGACGGACAACCTGGAGGTTCTGACCCAGACGGAAGGGGGCGAGTGGGGTCGAGCCGTGACAGATGAACTGCTGCGGTCACGGGTACACATCCATTCTCTGAATTTCATGCGGGGACGCACCTTCCTGAACAAATACATCATCCTCGACGAGGCCCAGAATCTCACGCCGAAGCAGATAAAGACCCTGGTTACCCGCGCCGGCCCCGGCACCAAGATCGTCTGCATCGGCAACATCGCCCAGATCGACACGCCCTATCTCATAGAAACCACCTCGGGGCTGACCTATGCCGTGGACCGGTTCAAGGAATGGGAACACAGCGGCCACATCACCCTGCTGCGCGGCGAACGTTCGAGGCTCGCGGACTTCGCTTCGGCCAATCTCTGATTCAGTTTATCCGGAACGCCTGGCGAACCCTGAGTGAAGTCTTCACGGATTTCCCTATGTTTCGTCCCTCAACGCAGGCTACATAGGTAACAGGCCTCAAAATCCCAGCCTGTGTTGAGCATGCGAAACACGGGGTTAAAGGCACACAAATTCCCCGCGTTTCGTCCCTCAACGCAGGCTATACCGGTAACAGGCCTCAAAATCGTAGCCTGTGTTGAGCATGCGAAACACGGGGTTAAAGAGTCTGCGGCCCGAAAAGCTGCTGAAGATCCAGGATCGCATCCCGGTTAGTCCAGGAGCTTGCAAGCCTGGCGGCCTGAGGAATCGGAAGCCAGCGGGCCATCGAGTGCTCCTCGGCATTCAACCGCAACAACCTCCTGGAGGGAAGCTGCAGCCGAAAACGGTGCTCGGTGTTAAAAAACACCCCGGGGTCATACCTGTCCCGCCACGGGGGCACGATCGGAAACCGTACCTTGCGGTGACAGTCCCGAATTCTGCCGCCATCGCGCAAACCCGTCTCTTCAAAGAGTTCGCGCTGTGCCGCCCTGCGGGGCATCTCTCCCCACCTCAGGCTGCCCGTGACCGACTGCCAGAAGTCCCGGGGGCTGGTACGGCGCAGCATCAGGACCTCCCCCTGGGCGGTGTAGACCACCACGAGGACCGACTCGGGGCGTTTGTACCCTTGTATTATTCTTCCACCTGGGGTTTGCGCACTCTGATCGAAAGTTCCCGCAACTGGGCGGGATTCGCCTCCGAAGGCGCGGATGTCAGGAGACAGGCCGCCGTCTGGGTCTTGGGGAACGCCATCACCTCCCGGATGCTTTCCGCACCTGCCATCAGCATCACCAGCCGGTCGAGGCCGAAGGCAATACCCCCGTGGGGGGGGCAGCCGTAGCGAAGCGCATCCAGCAGAAAACCGAACTTCTGCCTGGCCTCCTCTTGCCCGATCCCCAGCAGCCCGAACACCTGCTGCTGGACTTCGTTGCGGTGAATACGGATCGAGCCGCCTCCCAGTTCGGTACCGTTCAACACCAGGTCATAAGCCCGGGACTCACAGCTTCCCGGGTCGCTCTCGAGCAGATTGAGGTGATCCTCCCTGGGCGCGGTAAAGGGGTGATGCAGCGCCGTCCATCGATTTTCCTGGGCATCCCAGCCGAACATGGGGAAATCCACCACCCACAAAGGCCACCAGCCGGGCTTCATCAGGCCCAGGTCTTCGCCCAGTTTGACACGCAGGGCCCCCAGGGCCTCGTTGACCACATCCGCCTTGTCGGCACCGAAAAATATCAGGTCACCGTCGGCTGCCGCGGTACGCGCCAGGATCTCGGTTACCGCCTCGTCGGGGAGAAACTTGAGAATCGGCGATTGCAGGCCGTCGCGCCCCTTCCCGGCTTCATTGACCTTGATGTACGCAAGTCCCTTGGCCCCGTAGATGCCCACGAACTTGGTGTATCCGTCGATCTCCCGGCGGGTGAGATTGCAGCCCCCCGGCACATTGAGCGCCGCCACCCTGCCGTCCGGATCCCTGGCGGGACTGGAGAACACCTTGAACTCCACATCCGCCATCAGGTCGCCCACGTCCACCAGTTCCAGCGGACACCGCAGGTCCGGACGGTCAGACCCGAAGCGCCGCACGGCCTCGGCGTAGGTCATGCGGGGGAAGGGATCCGAAAGCTCGTCTCCGAGCACCTCGCGGAAGGTCTGCCGGATCATCTCTTCCATCAACCCCGTCAACTGATCCTCGTTGAGGAACGAGGTTTCGATGTCCAGCTGCGTGAACTCGGGCTGACGATCGGCCCGCAGGTCCTCGTCCCTGAAGCAGCGCACGATCTGATAATAACGGTCCATGCCGGACATCATCAGCAGCTGTTTGAACAGCTGGGGCGACTGGGGCAGCGCGAAGAACTTACCGGGGTGGGTGCGGGAGGGAACCAGATAGTCCCGGGCACCCTCAGGGGTGGCCTTGGTCAACATCGGGGTCTCGATATCCAGAAAACCCTTGTCGTCCAGGTATCCGCGGAGACTTCGCGTAATCGCGGCGCGCAGCCGCATGTTCTTGATCATCTCGGGGCGCCGCAGATCCACATAGCGATAGCGCAGCCGCACCTCCTCCGAGACATTTTCATGTTCGTCGAGTTGAAACGGGGGCGTGTCCGAGGGATTGAGGATCTCCAGCTCCAGGCCCAGCACCTCCACCTCTCCAGTGGGCAGATCGGGATTTACCGTTCCTTCCGGCCGGGCACGAACGCGACCGCGAACCCGCAGCACGAACTCGTTGCGCACCTGTTCGGCGATGGAAAAGACATCGGGGAGATCGGGATCGTAAACCAGCTGAACCAGGCCTTCACGGTCCCGCAGGTCGATAAAGATAACGCCCCCATGGTCCCGGCGACGATGGGTCCAGCCGCTGAGTTCGACCTCCTGGCCGATGTGAGATGCATTCAACTGTCCGCAATAATGGCTGCGCATTGGAGCTGTCCCGTGAAGTATGGTGGAGCCTAGGAAAAAGCCGAGATGTTACGTATTGGTCACCGGGGGTGCAAGTTCAGGATCCGGGTGGTGTCCTCCCGGCACGACCGCGCCCATGGACATGAGCATTTTGAGGCCGTCGTCCACCGACATGGAGAGTTCGACGACATCCTCCCTGGGAACCATGACAAAGTAGCCGCCGGTGGGATTGGGGGTGGTGGGCACATAGACATTCACCACATCCCTACCGGTCTTCTCCTGGGCCTCGCCGATATCGCTGCCGGTCAGAAACGCCAGCGTCCAGAGCCCGCGCCGGGGAAACTCCACCAGCAGCACCTTGCGAAAAGAGTCGCCGCTCGAGCTGAACATGGTCTCCGCCAGCTGCTTCGCCCCCGAATAGATGGAGCGGACCAGGGGTATACGCGCCAGCAGGTGCTCCCACAGGGAAACCAGGGACCGGCCGAGGAAATTGGCAACCAGCACGCCGGTGACAAAGACGATCAGCAGTGACAACAGAACTCCCAGACCGGGGATACTGAATCCCAGCAGAC
>JAHEHQ010000429.1 GCA_024644505.1 Gammaproteobacteria bacterium | reverse complement strand
GCCTGATGATGACGAGATCAGGGAAAACATTCGCCGGGGCCTGTACGACACGGATAGGGAGCAGTTTGTGTCGGTCAGGGTTACCGAAAAGGACAGCAAAACAGGCACAAAACCCAAGAAAACAAAAGAAAAAGACAAAAAGGGTAAGAAGAAGAAAAAATAGCGTCTTAGGGCCGCCTCCAGACTTTCACGGCCAGGCCGCTATTGAGGGCGGGAATCTCAGGTTCACCTGATACGCCGTCAATATCCCGTTGACGGCGTATCAGGGTCCGAACGGATATTGCTGACTGTATCCCTGCCTGCAACATTATGCCCCAGACATTGTGGAGACCAAGGTCAATGACGGAAGAGCGGAAAATTCGATTTGGGATCTTTCACAGGGTGCTCCTGACCATGGTGCTGGTCGCCGTCCTGCCTCTGGTGGCGGTCTGGTACGCCAATTCCCTGATCAGCAGTGAAACCCTGGGGCAAAGGGTCAACGAACGGTTCACAGAGGGCCTGGCACATCTCACCTACCACGTCGACAGCTGGGTGGAAATGAACAGGAGGATGCTCGAGCAGAATGCGCGTCTGCCTGATATCCAGTCAATGGATGCCCGAAAACAGCCTCCAATCCTGAAACTGATCACAGATATCTACGACTGGAATTACCTGGCATTTACGGTCGCAACCGATGGGCAAAACATCGGACGCAGCGATGGGAAAAAACCCAGATTCTACGGCGATCGGGTATATGTCAAACAGGTTCTGGACGGTGCGGACTTGGGAAGACAGGTGCTGATCGGCAAGACATCCGGCAAACCCGCACTGGTGCTCTCTGTACCCGTCAGAAAGAGCACCGAAGAACTGGCCGGGGTGCTGGCCATCGCCATGGGGATCACCGAGGTATCCGAGCGCATAACCTCCACACGGATCGGAAATACCGGATTTGCCTTTCTGGTGGATGAATCCGGCAAGATCATCGCCCACCCATCGGAGGAACTGACCAACTCAAGACAGGACATGTCTGGTGACCCGGCTGTTGCCGCTGCCTTGGGAAACGACAGTAAATCCCTGGTCTTCACCGATGCCCGGGGGCGGAGCGTCATCGCCTACATGAGCCGCACCGCCCAAGGTTGGTTGATGGTCATGCAGCAGGATTATGAAGAGGCCTATGAGTCTCTCAGGGAAACCAACCTCTATGCCCTCATCCTGCTGGTCGTTACCGTGGTTCTCGTTATTATTGTTGCCTTAATCTTCTCCAGGCGTCTGTCCCAGCCCATACTGCGCCTGACCCAGGCGGCGGACGCGATCAGCCGGGGCAGAATGGATACCGAAATCGAGGGTACGGAAAGGGCGGATGAAATCGGACTTCTGGCGGCGGCCATCGTACGGCTTCGCAACAGCACCCGCCTCGCGTTGGAAAGATTGACCCGAAAGAGCAGAAAACCCGATTGACAATACCGGGATTCACTCCAGATTATGCAGTCTGTGTCGACAACTCATGGATGCAGGAGTCAGAGCAACGCAGGAATCTGTTGCCGGGGAACGAGACGCGGGTAACAAATTTCGGGTCTGAAGGATACCTGGGGTCAAAGTTGTGACTCGATGGGCAATGCGCCTGCCAGACCGACCCAGAAACGCTTCCAGAACGAAGTGTGGGGATCAACATTGAATATCACCTCCTCACCCTGAGAGGCATCTATCCATCGAATGGTTTCCCGCCCGTCGTTCAGGGTATGAAGTTCCAGCCTGAAAGCAACCTCGTTTATTTTCTCGTCGAAGCCCCTGGCCATTTTCCCTGCCATTTCCGGGGAATTAAAGGCAATGCCTATTTCCGTATTTTGACGGGTGGAACGCGGGTCCAGGTTCAGGGAACCGATAAACAACTCTTCGCGGTCGAAAATGAAGGCCTTGGCATGCAGGCTTGCCTTTGAGGATCCCGTAAGCCCCCGGGATTTACCGGTCTTGTCTTTCAGGATTCGCTGGTTGACCTCATAAAGCTCCACACCGGCCCGGAGCAGATCGAGGCGGTATTTGCCGTATCCCGCGTGGACGATCGCCACATCGGTGGATGCCAGGGAATTGGTGAGTATTCGCACTCTAATGCCCCGCTCCCTGAGCCCCCTGAGGAATTTCACACCTTCCCTGCCCGGTACGAAATAAGCGGAAAATATGATGAACTCATCGGTAAGACCGTCAATATAGGGTGCAAGCCTCGGTGCGAGGTGCGTCTCCCTGGCTTCCGGAGCCTGAGTGAGCTTTTCAGGCTCGTCATAGAGGGCTTCCGCCACCCCGAAGCTGTAATCGACACCCTTTACCTTCAACTTTTTTGCAAGGTCCGAGCCCCCGAGTGCAGTAAGATAGACGCCATCCTTTTGCGCTTGAAAAAAAGCCTTCAGGTAATCTCTTGCGTCATCGACGCTCACATAAGGGGCGCCCTCCTCGACCAACAACGATACCGGATAGGCCAGCTCATTGTTCCAGTATTTGTCGAAGGAACCGGAAACCTCGTTGACCACGGGACCGATGGCAAGCACGTCCAGATCACCAAATGCCAGATCCGGATCCGCCTCGAAATACTCGTTGCCGATATTGCGCCCACCGACGATGGTAACCTGGTTGTCTGCGGTAAAGGATTTATTATGCATGCGGCGGGTGACATCACCGAAGCGCGTCAGGAACTGCGAACCCCGCGATGCGCCCCGGTTGAAGGGATTGAAGAGGCGGATCTGGATATTGGGGTGAGCATTCAAGGCTGCCAGGGCCGCTTCCCTGCCCCCCATATCCATATCGTCGAGCAGCAAGCGTACCCGGACACCCCGGTCTGCC
>JAHEHQ010000083.1 GCA_024644505.1 Gammaproteobacteria bacterium | reverse complement strand
GAGGCCATGCTGGCGATGGTACTGATGGACCATCTGCTCAGGCAGCGAGCCCAGAATGCCGATGTAAGGCCCGAAACTCCCGTCATCCCGGCTTCTCCGGAGTAGCGGGAACTCAACTTTTCTGATATCTGATCCTTTTCGATGCCTCTGATGCCCTACTGGCGGCTGTCCGGGTTCTATTTCTGTTATTTTGCCGCGCTGGGTTCCCTGATCCCCTATTGGGGGCTCTATCTCAAACAACTGGGGTTTGATGCCGTCGCCATCGGCCAACTCATGGCCATACCCATGGCCACCAAGATCGTCGCGCCCTATGTCTGGGGCTGGATCGCAGATCGCCTGGGCCATCGCATGGCCGTCGTGCGTCTCGGATCCCTGCTCACCAGCATCATATTTCTCGGCGTTTTCTGGTTGAAAGGCTTCTGGGAACTGGGCCTGACCATGGCCCTGTTCAGTTTTTTCTGGAACGCGGTGCTGCCCCAGTTCGAGGCCGTCACCTTCAATCATCTGGACACGCGGGTCGACCGATATGCCCGAATCCGTGCCTGGGGTTCCGTGGGTTTCATCGTCACGGTGCTGCTTCTGGGTATGGCAGTCGACCGGCAGGGCCCGGCCGTGGTGCTGCCGGTGCTTTTCGGTGTTTATCTCTCCATCTGGTTTTCCAGCCTGCTTATCAGGGATCCCGATCCGCAGCCCCACCCGGAAGAACAACCTCCGATCAGTACCATTCTCCGGAAGCCGCCGGTTATCGCCTTTTTTCTCGTCTGCTTTCTGCTGCAGGCCGGGCACGGGACCTATTACGCCTTTTTCTCGATCTTCATGGAGGAGGTCGGCTACTCGAAAACCCAGATCGGTCAGTTCTGGGCGATCGGTGTGGTGGCGGAGGTGGTTGTGTTCCTTTTCATGCACCGCCTGCTGCAGCGATTCGGTGCCCGCAAGGTGCTCATCGCCAGCCTGCTTCTGGCCGCGCTGCGCTGGCTGTTGATCGGCCTTTTTCCGCAGCAGCTGGGGCTGCTTTTGATTGCCCAGATTCTTCACGCCGCCACGTTCGGCACCTTTCATGCATCTGCCATCCATTTGGTGCATCATTACTTTACCGGGCGGCACCAGGGGCGGGGGCAGGCCCTTTACAGCAGCCTGAGTTTTGGTGCGGGCGGCGCGATCGGCAGCCTGTGCAGCGGCTTTCTCTGGAACAGCGCGGGACCGGCTGTGGCATTCGGCGTGGCAGCGGCCGTCACGGTGGTCGCGGTCTTTATCGCCTGGTATTGGGTCCTGGACGAATTGGATAGGAGACATTGATGAAATTCAGCTTGGGTGAGATCTGTGAGTCCATCGGGGCCAGTCTGGAAGGTGATCCTGAACTGATGATAGAGGGGGTCAGCTCGTTGCAGGAGACAAACCCCGCGCGTCTCTGCTTTGCGGAAAACAAGCAGTACCTGGAGCAGGTCCGGTCTGGCGCTGCCGGCGGGGTAATCGTCGACAGGGATTTTCCCGATCTTCCCGGACACAGGCTGCTGCGCGTTGAAAACCCCAGGCATGCCTTCATCCGGGTTACCGAGATGTTTCTCGAACCGGCAAGGGTGGAAGGTATCCATCCTGCCGCCATCGTGCATGACTCGGCGCAACTGGACGGACAGGTCAGCGTGGGAGCCTGCGCAACCGTCGCTGCCGATGCCCGTATCGGGGAACTCACCATCGTCCAGTCAGGTGCGCGGATCGGCCCCGGTGTGGTAATCGGCAGGGAGTGCCTGATCGAGGCCAATGCGGTTATATTGGACGGGGTGACCCTGGGCGATCGGGTGATCATCCATGCCGGGGCCGTTATAGGCGGTGAAGGGTTTGGTTTCGTGTGGATGAAGGATCACCACCACAAGGTACCCCAGATCGGCACCGTGGTGATCGAGGACGATGTCGAGATCGGCTGCAACAGCTGTGTCGACAGAGCCACGCTTGGCGTCACCCGCATCGGCCGCGGCACCAAGATAGACAATCTGGTGCAGGTGGCCCACAACGACCAGATCGGTGAACATGTCATTATCTGCGGTCATGCGGCGATCGGAGGCAGCGCCACCTTGGGAAACGGGGTCATCATTGGCGGAGCCGCCACCCTGAGAGACCACGTGACGGTGGGAGACGGCGCGATGGTCGGCGGGACTGCCGCCGTGGCCGCTAAAGTCGAACCGGGAATGTCGGTATTGGGCATCCCGGCCCGTCCTGTCGATAAAGCAAAGAGGGAGATCGCCGCCATCCCGCGATTGCCCGATCTGCTGAAGGCGTTCAAGGCCCAGAAAAAGGAGTTCGAGGCGCTGAAGGTCAGGGTGGCTGAATTGGAGGGGAACGGGGATCCGCGGGAATAGCTTTACGCCATGGGTGGTATTGCCAGATTCTAAAACTGGGTTTTTTGTATCCGTTGACGGTTGCCGGTTTACGGATTACGGTTTCCCCGGATGATTTCGGCCTCCGGGTCACCTCTACCGGCAAACTTCAGGCAGGTCTCCCGCATGGCGCGTGCGGCATTGGACAGGGTACGATTGGGGTGACTGACGATTCCCAGAGAACGGGAAAGATGCAGGTCTTCTGAATCCAGGGACCTCAGGTTGTCATCACGGATCATGTTTTCCGGCAAGAGGCTCCAGCCCAGCCCGATTTTAACCATCATCTTCAACGTCTCGAGATAGTTTGTGGACATGCCGATCTGCAGCGGCACATTCAACGGCCGCATTGCAGATTCCATAATCTCCCGGGTATAGGTTCCGCGGGCCGGAAGCACCGCCTGGTGACGGGCCAGATCGGCCAGCGTTGTTTTCGGCATCGACGCCAGTGGGTGATCCCAGGCCACCACGAAACGAAGCGGGTCGGGCCAGACCTCCTCAAGCTTCAGATTTTCCACCAATCCCGGAGGCAGGGTGACGATCGCCAGTTCCAGGTCACCGTGCTCCACGGCCAGGCAGGCCGATTCGGAATCCATGAAGCGTATGTCCAGCCTGACCTGGGGATAGCGCCGACTGTACTCCCTGAGTACGGGAGGCAACCGGTGCAGACCGATGTGGTGGCTGGTTCCCATGGTAAGGGTGCCTTCGATCTCACCGCTGAGTTTGGAGATGCTGCGACCGATGTCGTCGATCTCCAGCAACAACTTCCTCGCTCTCGGGAGCAGTTGACGTCCCGCCTCGGTCAGGCTGATCCTGCGCCCGAACCGGTCAAACAGCCGGGCACCCAGTTTCAGTTCCAGGGACGCCACTCTTTTACTGACGGCGGGCTGGGTAAGGTGCAGTTGTTCGGCGGCCAGTGAAAACGACCCGGTCTTTGCGACGGTGGTAAAAGACTTGAGCTCGTTCAGTTCCATGGTTTTTCTGTCTTTAACCCCATAATCACAACAGGCTGAGAAAAGGTAATATTCGAAGAGAATATATTCTATCTTGGAATAGTAAATATGAAAAATATGAATTTGTTTTATACCGGAAGCCGGATTATGCTTTTGATTCCATAAAAAGGTAACGGAACCATGAGCGCCAAAACACTCTACGACAAGTTGTGGGAAGACCATCTCGTTCACACAGATGAGGGCGGGACGTCACTCATTTATATCGATCGCCACCTGGTCCACGAAGTGACCTCTCCCCAGGCCTTCGAAGGCTTGAGACTGACGGGGCGCCGGCCCTGGAGGCCCGAATCCGCGATTGCCACCCCGGACCACAATGTACCGACCCTGGGGCGTGCAAAGGGTATAGCGGACCCCGTGGCCCGCGTCCAGGTGGCCGCACTGGACAGCAACTGCGAGCAGTTCGGCATAATGGAATTCGGCATGAGCGATATACGGCAGGGCATCGTGCACGTGATCGGCCCCGAGCAGGGCTTCATACTGCCCGGCATGACGGTGGTCTGCGGTGACTCCCATACATCGACGCACGGCGCCATGGGTGCGCTGGCGTTTGGTATCGGGACCTCCGAGGTAGAGCACGTGCTGGCAACCCAGTGCCTGATTCAGAAAAAATCCAAGACCATGCGGGTCAGTGTCGAAGGGAAACTCGGTCCGGGTGTCACCGCCAAGGATATCGTGCTTGCCATCATTGGTGAGATAGGTACGGCCGGTGGGACAGGCTACGTGATCGAGTTCGCCGGTGAGGCCATTCGCGCCCTTTCCATGGAGGGCAGGATGACGGTCTGTAACATGACCATAGAGGCCGGTGCCAGAGCGGGGCTGATCGCGGTGGATGACACCACGATCGAGTATCTCAGGGGCCGTCCGCACGCGCCGTCGGGAGATAACTGGGAGACGGCGGTGAAGGCCTGGCGGGATCTGCACAGCGAACCGGATGCCCGATTCGACCGCGAGGTGCGCCTCGACGCCGCGGCTATCGCACCCCAGGTGACCTGGGGCACATCACCGGAGATGGTGGTACCGGTCAACGACAGGGTGCCAGATCCGGATTCGGAACAGGATGCCACCAGGGCCGATGGTATGCGACGGGCGCTGGACTACATGGGCCTGGAGGCCAATACCCCCATCTCGGAGATCCCCGTGGATCACGTGTTCATCGGTTCCTGCACCAATGGCCGTATCGAGGACCTGCGTGCGGCTGCGGCTGTGGCCAAAGGCAGGCGGGTGGCGGATCACGTGGTGCAGGCCCTGGTTGTGCCCGGTTCCGGCCTGGTCAAGCAGCAGGCGGAACAGGAGGGACTGGATAAGATATTCACCGAAGCGGGATTCGAGTGGCGTGAACCGGGTTGTTCCATGTGCCTGGCCATGAATGCAGATCAGCTGAATCCGGGAGACCGGTGCGCTTCCACATCCAACCGGAATTTCGAGGGCCGGCAGGGCAAGGGGGGGCGAACCCATCTGGTGGGACCCGCAATGGCAGCGGCCGCCGCCGTCGCCGGTCACTTTATCGACGTCAGGGAGTTACAGTAAGCAGTATGCAGTCAGCGGTCAGCGGTCAGCAGTTATCATCGGCCAACTACCAACTACCAACTGATACAAAACACAAGGCAACTGAAGATGGACAAATTCAAAAAATTTACCGGCAGCGTGGTGCCACTGGATCGGGCCAACGTGGATACGGATGCCATTATTCCCAAGCAGTTTTTGAAGTCCATAAAGCGCAGCGGCTTCGGACCGAATCTATTCGATGAGTGGCGTTATCTGGATCAGGGCCAGCCGGATATGGACAACAGCTCACGGCCGCTCAACGAAGAGTTTGTGCTCAACGATCCCCGCTACCAGGGCGGGCAGATACTGCTGACCAGGGACAACTTCGGTTGCGGTTCCTCCCGGGAGCACGCCCCCTGGGCTCTTGCAGATTACGGATTCAAGGTCATTATTGCCCCGAGTTATGCAGACATATTTTTTAATAATTGTTTTAAAAATGGAATATTACCCATTGTTTTAAATAATGAATATGTCGATAATTATTTTGCGTTGTCAGGCGGTGAATCGGCACTGGAACTGACGGTCGATCTGGAAGCGCAGACGTTGACGATGGCAGATGGGGAGAAGATAACATTCGATGTTGACCCCTTCAGGAAGCACTGTCTCATCGAGGGTCTGGATGATATCGGCCTGACACTTCAGCATAGCGAAAAGATCCGGGCCTTCGAAGCGCAGCGGCGTGCCAAGGCGCCCTGGGTATTCGGGGACTGACAGACAGCAGCATAATTTCATATAAGCCAACGTATTAGCGAGGGGTGCTGGCAATGAGCAAGAACATTCTTATCCTGCCGGGGGACGGCATAGGTCCTGAGATCGTAAGCGAAGCGGTCAAGGTTTTGGTCTGTCTGCAGGATGTATACGGCCTTGAGGTCGACATGGACGAGGCGCTGGTGGGGGGCGCCGCCTACGATGCCACCGGGCACCCGCTGCCGGAGGCCACCCTGCAATATGCCCGTGAGGCGGATGCGGTACTGCTGGGCGCCGTGGGGGGACCCAAGTGGGAACCCCTGGATATATCGGTTCGACCCGAGAAGGGTTTGCTGGGCCTGCGCTCGGAACTGGGACTCTTTGCCAATCTGCGCCCCGCAATTCTTTATCCCCAGCTTGCGGAGGCATCCACCCTCAAGCCCGAAGTGGTGTCGGGGTTGGACATCATGATAGTCCGGGAGTTGACCGGGGGTATCTATTTCGGTCAACCCAGGGGTGTAAGGGAGCTCGAAAGCGGTGAAAAAGAGGGATACAACACACTGATTTACAGAGAATCAGAAGTGGATAGAATTGTCAGGGTAGCGATGGATATCGCCATGAAACGCGACCGCAGGGTCTGCTCGGTGGACAAGGCGAACGTACTCGAATGCACGGAACTCTGGCGCGAGGTCGCCACCAGGGCGGGCGGCGATTATCCGGATGTGGAACTCTCCCACATGTACGTCGACAATGCGGCGATGCAACTGGTGCGCGCGCCGAAGCAGTTCGACGTGATGGTAACCACCAACATGTTCGGAGACATCCTGTCGGATTGTGCCGCCATGCTCACCGGCTCCATCGGCATGCTGCCCTCGGCGTCGCTGGACGAAAACGGAAAGGGCATGTACGAACCCATTCACGGGTCGGCACCGGACATCTCCGGCAAAGGGCTCGCCAATCCCCTGGCCACCATACTGTCGGTGGCGATGCTGCTTCGCTACTCTCTGGATGAACCGCAAATGGCGGAACGGGTCGAGCAGGCGGTAAACAGTGTGCTGGATTCAGGCTTGCGAACCCCTGACATCGCTTCTCCCGGAACGGTGGAAGTGGGTACCTCAGAGATGGGCGACGCCGTAGTGAAGGCACTGCAGGCCGCTTGAACAGGGATTGGCGGCGCCTCTTTCGTGCCATAGAAATAAGATTACATATTTGGTTTATCTAGATGAATAAAATAGGATTTATTGGTTGGCGTGGAATGGTTGGGTCGGTGCTGACCGAACGTATGCTGGCCGAAGATGATTTCGGCCTGATCGATGAACCGGTCTTTTTCACCACCTCCCAGGTGGGGCAGAGGGGGCCGGATATCGGCAGGGATCTCCCACCTCTCAAGGATGCCATGGATCTGGATCAGCTGATGTCCATGGACGCCGTCGTCTCCTGCCAGGGGGGGGGCTACACCAAGTCCGTGTTCAGTGGGCTGCGCACTGCCGGATGGAAAGGCTACTGGATCGATGCCGCTTCCACCCTTCGCATGGAGCCTGACAGCGTTATCATTCTGGATCCCGTTAACGGGGATCTGATCCGGAATGCCCTGAACCAGGGTGTAAAAGACTTCATCGGCGGCAACTGCACTGTCAGCCTGATGCTCATGGGCCTCGGAGGTCTTTTCAGACAGGGTCTCGTCGAGTGGGCAACGGCGATGACCTATCAGGCAGCCTCCGGGGCCGGTGCCAGGAACATGCGTGAACTGCTGGCCCAGATGGGCCGCATCCATGGTGCCGTACAGCCCATGTTGGATGATCCCGCGTCCGCCATCCTGGAGATCGACCGCGCTGTGTCGGAGACCATGCGCAGCGAGTCGTTTCCGAGGGAGAATTTCGGGGTGCCGCTTGCGGGGAACCTCATCCCCTGGATCGATACCCAGCTGGAAAACGGACAAAGCCGGGAGGAGTGGAAAGGTTCCGTTGAAAGCAACAAGATCCTCGGACGCCAGGATAACCCAATACCGATAGATGGTATCTGCGTGCGAATCGGGGCCATGAGATCCCACAGTCAGGCCCTGACTATCAAGTTGGCACGAGATGTGCCGATAGACGAGATCGAAGGGATTCTGGGTTCTGCCAATGACTGGGTGAAAGTTATCCCGAATGACCGGGAGTCGGCGATTTCCGAGCTGACCCCCGCAGCCGTTACAGGCACTTTGTCGGTGCCGGTGGGCAGGCTGCGGAAACTGGCCATGGGGGATGAGTATCTGGCGGCCTTTACAGTCGGTGACCAGTTGCTTTGGGGGGCCGCGGAACCCTTGCGTCGCATGCTTCGCATTCTGCTGGAACGCTAAACCGGTCACATCCGGGAACTGAGGTGTTCTGTTGAAGGCAGGTATTGGGCTATAGTTCGTCGGATAGTCTTTTTGTTCGCTTCGTTGGGGAACCGTACGAAGCGGGGATCGTAGGAAATAGCGCACTTTCAGCTTTGAAAGGGGCTGGATAAGGAAGGGGGATACATGGTTCGAAAATTGTCTCTGGCGGTAGCCATGGTACTGGGGGTTGTTCCGTTTGGTGCACAGGCCCTGGGGCTTGGGGATATACGTACCAAATCCGCTCTCAACCAGAGATTGAATGCTGACATCCTGCTTTATTCCGTCGGAGAGGCCGAGATCGCCGACGTTAAAGTCAGGCTGGCCCCGCCGGAGTTATTTCTGGAGGCCGGTATCGATCGTCCCCATTTCCTGTCAAGACTGAAGTTCGAGCCGGTATTGCTGCCGGATGGCAGCAGCGTCATCAGGGTTACCAGCCCCGATCCCGTCCGCGAGCCCTTTCTCGACTTTCTCATAGAAGTGGAATGGCCGAAGGGCCAGATGCTCCGTGAATATACGGTACTGCTGGATCCGCCCGTAACCACGGATCAGAGGCCGGCACCGGTTCAACGGCCGGCCGCGGGCATGCCTGCCATACAGCGCGAATCTGTGGCACCGCCGGCCCAGGCGACGGCGGCGATGTCGATGACGGGCGGTGCCGGGGGGACCTACGGTCCGACCCGCAGAAATGAAACCCTGTGGGGCATAGCGAAAAAGGTTCGCCACAGTGGCACCAGCATGGAACAGATGGTGATGTCCCTGCTGTACGCCAATCCCCAGGCGTTCGCCGGAAACAACGTAAACAACCTGAGAGTGGGACAGATACTTCGCGTGCCTTCGCGGCAAGAGGTCATGGGGCTGAAGTACTCGGATGCCCATAACGCCTTTCGCGCCCAGATGAACGATTGGCGTGCCGGCCGCTCCGGTGGCGCGGCAAGCGGGGGGGGTGCCCCGGCAACCCAACAACCGATGTCGGGACCCGCGCCTGCGACGGCAGGCGGGCCTATGCAGCCCGAAGCGGAGTTGAAGATCGCCCCCGCAAAGAACGGAGACGGGGAAGAGACATCGGTCATGGGGAGCGGGGAACCGGAGAAGCTTTCAGCAGAGCTGCAGCATG
>JAHEHQ010000428.1 GCA_024644505.1 Gammaproteobacteria bacterium | reverse complement strand
CACAGAGTAAGCAGGGCATTTTGAGTTGTTGAGTCAACGTTTTTTTTCGATATCCCTTCTCCTTCCCGGCTTAGTGTGATGTCTGATCGGTCATTGCCGGTGTCGCTGCCAGCGTCTTTCTGGAAGAAAGCACTATAGCTGGGATTCAATGGGCAGCAGGCTCATAAAACCAACACCGAACCGACGCCAGAAACCAGTGTAGGGGTCGACCGTAAAGGTCTTCTCTTCCCCATCGACCCGTCCGTGCCATCGGATCCCCTCGGATCCATTGGCATTCTTGACCAGCTCCAGCCGGAAGGCCGCCGCCTCGATGACGGCATCGAAAACGGTGGCCATATCCTCGCCGATTTTCGGCGATTCGATCACCACGCCGATCTCGGTGTTGTGGACGACTGCCCGGGGATCAAGGTTCAAGGAGCCAATAAACACCTGCCGGCGGTCGAAGACGAAGGATTTGGCGTGCAGGCTGGCCTTGGAGGATCCGCCTGGGCCCTTTTTCTCTTTACGCTGCTCGCGGGTGAGTTTCTTGTTCATCTCGTACAATTCGACCCCGCCGCGCAACAGTGGCTTGCGGTATTTGGCATAGCCGGAATGCACCAGACCCACATCGTTGGATGCCAGGGAGTTGGTCAGGATGCGCACGCGCGCGCCGCGCTCGGCCAACTCTACCAGAGCAGCGGTTCCCTTTTTACCGGGCACGAAGTAGGGTGAAAAGATAGTCAATTCATCCTGGACATTCTTAAAATAAGGACTCATCTGTGGTGCCAGGTGCGGCATGCATGCCCGACAGTAATATAGACGTATGCATCCTCAGGGCCACGGGCAAGATCCACCCCCAGCCAGAGGCCTTCATCGGGCATGAACAGGTAACGGCCGCCAATGCCCCCGGCGACGATGTCGTCCTGGGTTTCCAAGGCCGCATCGTCGCCATACACCTTGCCGGCTCCAGCAAAACCGAGGACGGCCCACCGCGGCAGGATGTTCCAGCGAAGCTCAGCCTCCACCATGCCAATGCTTTTTCCCTGGTAGCGCAGCGCTGGGATGCCCCGCAGGCTGACCCACGGGTAAGCATAGAACGGAGGCCGGCCATCCACGGCCGAGGCTTCCAGCCTCAGTCCGAGAACCAGCTGCGGAAGCAGTTGATGAAAGGAGAGGGCCTTGAAGGTACTTTACCAGTAGTTGTAATCGCCCCCCAATCCTTCGTCATGACGCCAGGCCGCCAATTGCATCAGTTGCCCGCGATTGGGGGCAAACACATTGTCCCGCCCGTCAAAACTGACTTCCGCAGCGACTCCGACATTGCGTGAAGCAATGTCGCCGATTGCAATTTTCGGTATCCACGCCAGGGGTGAAATCAAACATCGATTCGGTTTCCAGATAAAGCAGCTTGCCACCCAGAAAAAAACGACTGTCTCCCAGCCGGAATTTAAGATCCTGCAACAGGGCGAATCCCTGCAGGCCGAAGTCCAAGGGCCTGTCAAGGATATAGTATGAGGATTTCACATCGGCATAGGCGGCCGCGCCCACATACCGAATCGTGTCGTCACGCCAGGACGCCGAGTGGCCCAAAGCACCAAACCAGGTTTCCTTGTCCGTGTATCCACCCGCTGCACCGGTGATGTCGGGTGGTGGTTTCTGGTTGTGCCTGCCGGATGCAACCGACTGAGGGGGTTGAATCGATGGGACCGCCTCTGTCTCAACACCCGCCTTGGAGGGGTGGATATACCCCAGACCCAGGCCGAGGCCATAGCCGAAAGCCGGTTCCGTGAGGAAGACCGGCAGGGGAAGCCATCTGCCGCTCGAACGCTGTGAACCTGTTTTTTCAGAACGCTCTTTCTCTGCCGTCAATGGCGCAGGTGACGCGTCAACGGTGCTCACCTGAAACGCGAGGCAAAGCCTGATCAACGCCAGGCCATAACGAAGACGTCGCAGATTGCTTCGGGCAATGGAGTATTTCTGAAAACGGTCGATCTTCTTTCCTTTTCGATCAGTCCTAAATAATCCGGCATTCGAAAGTGGTGGAGGCATGCCCGAGAGCCGAGTAATGAGCCCATGCACGGCGTCAATCCAGGCAATCAGAAACCTGAAGCGTATGATGCCGCCTTGTAATTCCTCTCTCAAGTGTTGTCGTCGTTAAACTTGAGAGAGGAATCGAGAGGATAAGCAAAAAATCAATGATTAACCGTGTGGGGGCGGATCAGCATAAACCAGACCCCATCAGATCATGGATCGGAACTAGTTGACCCCTCCCACGGCAATTTCTACACGGCGGTTGCGCTGCCGGCCTTCTTCTGTGGCGTTATCGGCCACCGGGTTTTGTTCACCGTACCACAGAGGCACAACCCGATTCATATCGATGTTGAACGTGCTCACCAGGTAATTTTTTACGTTTGTGGCCCGTCGTTTCGAAAGCCACAGGTTGTATTCATCGTCACCGGCGCTGTCGGCAAAGCCCGCTGCAACCACATAGGCCTGCGGGTTTTTCATGAGGTAATCCCCCAGCATATCCAGCTTCTCATTGTATTCACTGCGGATATCGGAGCTGTTGTAATCGAAGAGCATGTCATCGGCTACCACACCGACCACCTGGGTGGTGGGCTTCAGGCGCACATAGGACGAGGTCCTGACTGTGAACAGCGCACCGGACAGGTAAAGCGGGTTATCCATGAACGCCGTCAGCGGGATGACCCGTGAGCAGGCGTTGACTTTGGACACCGCTGCCAGGAGTTGCTCGTTCACCGCCTCGGTAGCGCTGCTGATCACGTAGAAGCAGACATCGCGATCCTTGACAATTTCCTGGGCGATCTGCAGC
>JAHEHQ010000427.1 GCA_024644505.1 Gammaproteobacteria bacterium | reverse complement strand
CTGTTTCTCATGACAGACCTGGCAGACTTCGAGTCGCATGGACTCGTCCTCGGAGACGGCCAGCTGCTCCTCGTCGGCGGCCATACCCAATTGACCGGCAAAGGCAAAAAAAGCGCACAACGCAATTGCGTAAACCTTCAAGACTGACTGCTCCCTATTCGCCCGCGACAGGGCGTATTCACTCGTTTACAATTCCATAGGATATCAGGGCAACGCGTATCCCGGTATTCAGAATAAAGTATCCCGCCCGACATATGGGGCATCAACACGACCGGAGGCTTTCCGCGCAGCTGCCATTTCGCTGCTGCGCACGCCTCTTTTGGGAATAAGAGGATATAATTGCCACGGCCTGCCAACAACACCTGGGCCACGGTTGTAACCATTTGAAACAATCTGAAGTATTTCGTTTGGTCAGCGGCAAATGCGAGGCGGCATTTATTTGCCCGCCGAGTTTGTCGGTCGCTTGATGCAGCGCAACCCAGGGCAACTGCATTTTGTGCGAAGGTGCCGCACAGGTGTGTGTCCAGACTGCAGAAACAGAGATGAAATCTGACCATCCAGTCATACAGGCGCTCGAAAAATTGCTGCTAGCGTAGCTGTGTTCCAGGAAGGGGGAGTATTTTGGAGAGTCAGCGCTCGCGTTTGAAAATCAGTTTTTTTACAGCCGTTCTCGTTGCCTCGCCGGTCGGTTTTGCGATCGACCTGGAAGACGGGCGGGAGGCCGGGGATACCCAACCGGCAGTGCCTTCAGCGGGTAAACAGCCCGGGTATCATACGCAAAACTTCCGCATCAGGCCGTCGCTCTCGATAACTGAGACATACGACGACAACGTCTTCGCCACCGACAAAAAGACCGTGTCGGACTGGATCACGCGCACCACACCACAGCTAAGAGTCGATTCCACGTGGGCCGAGCACAGCCTGAAATTCAGGGCCGGCGCAGACTTTGGACGATACTGGGATTACGATGGCGAGAATTACCTCGATTACTGGGCCAGCGCCGAAGGCCGTTACGACCTGAACGAAACCACGAATCTGTTCGGGGGACTCGGGATCAGCTTCGAACATGAAGGCCGGGACTCCCAGGACGCCACCATCGGCGGCCTGGAGCCCACCACCTACCGCTCCGACAACGCCCATGCCGGGATAAAGACCATCGTCGGCGACACGACGTATCGCATTGGCGGTACCTACGAGTCATTGGATTTCGATAACGTACAGTCGGTCGGTGGGGTCCTGATCAACAACGACAGGGACCGGGAACTGTTCGGCCTCGGCGTTCGCGCGACGCACAGACTCAGCGAGCAACATTCCATCTTTGCGCAGGGGCTTTACGATTTGCGCGATTACGACCAGAGCCGCGATCAGAATGGCTTCGAGCGTGACTCCGATGGTTACCGCGCTGCCGTCGGCCTGCAGAGTGACTTTGGCAATGGCAACGAGGCAGAGGCCTATGTGGGAATCATCAGCCAAGATTACGATGACAGCCGCTTCGATAGCGTCAGCAAGATGGACTTCGGTGGCCGGCTGACGCTGGTGCCCGGCGAATCCACCAGGGTAACGGCCAAACTCCAACGCTCGCTGAATGAAACCACCCTGGCCGGAAGCCCCGGTTACATCAACACCGCCCTTTCCGGGAAGATCGAGCACCGCATCTCGCCGAGACTCATCCCGTACCTGAGTTTCAGCTACCAGAATGCCGACTACCTGGAGATCGGACGCGAGGACGACACCTACTCGGCAGAGGCCGGCCTGAAATACTATCTGGCGCGCAACGCCTATATCTCCACCGGCGTCAGGCATCTCGAGCGGGACTCGAACGACAAGGGGGTGGTTTTCGGCTCCGATGACTTTGAAAAGAATTCCATCTTTCTGACCTTTGCCACCCAGGGCTATCCCCTTTTCGAACCCATGATCTCGGATTTCAGCACCGACGGCGAATTTGAGATCGGGGCTTTGTTCCTGACCGACGATTCCACCCGGTTCGGTCGCTACAGCGGCCTTACAGACGATGGCATACAGTGGAACAGCAACATCCTGATGCACAGCACGGACGGCAAGCGTGGCTATGCAAACATCAAAGGGCTGGATCTGGGGCTTGACTCGAGATCCCTCCGGATCGACTGGGGTTCTCAGGGAAGCTACAAGGCCTTCATCGATTACGACGAGATCCCCTTCAACGATTTCACCGGGCAAACCATATTCAGCGGTGTGGACAGTACCCGGCTCACGGTGCCGGCCGGCTGGGTTGCGGCCGACAGCACCGGCGGCATGACGCAGCTGGCCGGCAGCCTGTCGGAGGTCGAAATCGGCACCAAGCGCAAGAAGCTGGGCGTCGGCACCCTCCTGCATGCCACAAACAACCAGTGGACCGCGTCGCTCGGCTACGATACGGAGACCAAAGAAGGAACCTCCCAGACTGCAGGCACAATCGGTACCGCCCCGGGCAACGCCCGCTCGGCCCTGCTGCCCACCCCCATTGATTACACCACCAATAAACTAAAGGCATCACTGGGTTACCTGTCGGACCAGGGCCAGCTCGAATTTGCGTACCAGGGTTCCTTTTTCTACAACAACCTGGACCAACTGACCTGGGAAAATCCATTCGATACCGCCGGAGGGCGCCCTCTGGGCAGCACCTCGCAGGCACCCGACAACCAGTTTCACCAGCTGACTCTGTCCGGCGCCCACACCCTTTCGGGCACCACCCGCCTGACCGGGTACGCCTCGGTTGGCACCATGTTGCAGGATGAAAGCTTCCAGCCCGACACGGTCAATCCAAACTTGACCCCCCATAGCCAGCCGAAAGATTC
>JAHEHQ010000426.1 GCA_024644505.1 Gammaproteobacteria bacterium | reverse complement strand
ATAGTTCCTCCAGTAGTCGTTAATGCCCTTTGTGTAACGCTGTCTCCCGTCGACCAGCCGGGCCCAGTCGAAGTCATCTGCCACGGTCCCGACCGGGACCCCGAATTCAGGGGCGTCTTTCACGGCATGCGCCAGGTGTGCGCCGTACCACATGATCTTCTTGGGAACACAACCCTGGTTGACGCACGTTCCCCCCAGCGGATTGGGATCTATGAGCGCCACTGTCCTGCCATAGCCCGCCGCCTTTTCCGCCACCGCCAGACCGCCGCTGCCACCGCCGATGACGATCAGGTCGAAAGTTTGTGTTTTGTTCTCCATCTTTGCTACTCCAGTAATTGTCTTTCCTAATCTCGGGGATCCCGGATCCCGGCGGTCCGTTTTCGCGAATCGCCGGGATCCGTTCGGAATTGAATCAGGCGGCCTGCGTATGAGGGCGAGCCAGCCAGGCTTCCAAGGCCTCTGATCCACCGATGTTTTCGCCATTCACGAAGACCTGGGGAACCGTGTCGGTGGCCGCGATGGCACGCAGGCTGCGGTCTGTGTAATCGCGGTTGAGCACCAACTCCTCGAACTCCAGACCCGCGTCACGCAACAGGCCCTTGGCCCTGGAACAGTAAGGGCAGCCGGGTCTCGTCATAATGGATACATCCTGTGGCTTCCCGGCATGGGGTGCCAGGTACTCCAGCATGGTGTCGGCGTCGGAAACTTCGAAGGGATCACCCGGTACATCGGGCTCCACGAACATCTTTTCCACGACGCCGTCACGCACCAGCATGGAGTAGCGCCAGGAGCGCCTTCCGAAACCCAGATCGTTCTTGTCCACCAGCATCCCCATCCCCTCTGTGAACTCTCCGTTGCCGTCGGGAATGAAGGTGATATTTTCGGCACGCTGATCCTTCTTCCATTCATTCATGACAAACGCGTCATTCACCGATACACAGACGATGTCATCCACCCCGTGGGCCTTGAACACCGGGGCCAGCTGGTTGAAGCGAGGCACATGGGACGACGAGCAGGTGGGTGTGAAGGCACCCGGAAGGGAAAACAGGATGACGGTCTTGCCCGCAAACAGCTCCTCGCTGCTCACATCTACCCATTCGTGGTCTCCCCTGGTGTGGAAAACGACACTGGGAACTCGCTGGCCTTCTCTTGAAATCATGATCTTTTTCCTCTATTAGTAATGAATTAACGTTCCAAAAAATCGATCAGTAGTCGCCTGGTCTTTGCAGGGTCTGTCCCGTTCGGACCGGTGCTTGATCGACGATGGTCAGAGTATGGGGGGGATCAATTAATAAATAAAACAGTATATTTAAATCATTGTATTCGATTAAATAGATGATAATGTCAGGCCTGCGATGGAGTGAGTCCCTTTGAATCTACCCACAATCAAACAGTTAAGGTATTTCGTGGCTCTCGAAGAGAAAGGCCACTTTGGTAAGGCGGCTGAGGCCTGCTTTGTGTCCCAATCGGCCTTCAGCGTGGCTATCCGAGAATTCGAGAGCCAGCTCGATGTTCAACTGGTTGATCGCACCAATCGTAATGTCACTATTACCGCAGTCGGTCGAGAGGTGGCGGGAATGGCTCGCCTGGTGCTCAAGGACCTGGAGTCTCTGACAGAGGTGGCGCGGGGGAACCGGGCGCCACTGTCCGGCAGGTTGGAACTGGGGGTGATTCCCACCATTGCGCCCTTTCTTTTACCGCGGATTTTGCCTGCGCTGAGGAAAGCCTTTCCATCGCTGCAACTCTACCTGCGTGAGGATGTAACCCGGCGCATCTATCAGCAGCTTATGGACGGCGAACTGGACGTGATTCTGCTGGCCTTGCCCTGTGACCTCAGAAACGTAGAGACCATGATCCTGTTCAGGGATCGTTTCCTCCTCGCCTGCCAGGAATCCACCCGATTGGTCGATCCGCACCACTACCGCTACGAAGACCTTCAGGGCGAAAGCATCCTGCTCCTGGATGATGGTCACTGTCTGCGTGATCATGCGCTTTCGGCCTGCCGCATCCGTGGCCTGGATAAGGTAAGCCGTTTCTCCGCCAGCAGTCTGCTGACACTGATCGAGATGGTGGATGCGGACCTGGGTGTGACCTTTCTGCCGGAGATAGCCCAGGGCTCGCCGCTGCTGATCGGCACCGGGGTGAAAACCTACACGCTGGAAGAAGCAAGCTATCGCGAGATCGCCCTGGCCTGGCGGCAGGGCAGTGCACGGTCGGAGGAGTTCAGTCAGCTCGGAACATTCATCCAGTCGACCAGATAAGGAGGATCAACCCGCAGACACCGGCAGACTGATTGCATCTCTCCAACGGCGCAGGCATGGAGCATATCGAATGGCTGTCGCAAATCGAACCCACAGCCGCTGCAGCGGAATCAACAGGTCACCCGGCGGAATTCTACCTACCCAAAGGGTGAGCCATGGGGGGGCGCGGTAAAAGACCGCCGCGGCGACAGCGATGCTCAGCGCTATGGAAATGCTGTCCACTGTCGGAAGCGTAAGCTGCCCAACGGCGAAGGGAAGCACCGCAATTATCAGGAGCAATCCGATCAGGGGCGCCGCAGTCCGGTTGCTGTCTCGGGTGGCGACAGTCGCGGTGGATCGATCCAGCGTTCCCATGAGATAGAGGAACCTGCACATCAGTAGGGTGGCAGCGATTGTCGATACCAGCAGCAGCCAGACCATGATCCCGGTCCAACCGTCGGATGTCGCGTCAAGGGTATTTTTAAGCAGCTTTTTTGCAGCGGCACCCGAAGTGAACGGTGCGCCGGCCAGGGCGAGTGCGGGAATGACCAGCAGGGTAAGCGTCCAACGCGTTCGAAT
>JAHEHQ010000425.1 GCA_024644505.1 Gammaproteobacteria bacterium | reverse complement strand
GTCAATCCAATTGGTTGTCCAAAGATGTTTTTTCTTGTTCTTGCGGTCCGACTGATGAGATATGCGGGTTAAGCACGGCCGCCCCCCGCCTGCTGTCTGCCCTGAGCGCCGATATCTTCCGCTTTCGCATCCAGGATCTGCCGCTGAAACCCGGCAAGACGGTTCAGCAGTTGTTTGTGATCGGTTTCGGCGGCCCGGAAAATCTGAATGCGGGAACGGTCCGCCCGTTCGCGGAGCACGGGTTTGCGCACACCTTCGAAGCGTTTGTCCATCCAGACGTTACCGTAGCGGTAATAGCAATCCCCCTGGCGACATCCGGTGACGAATACACCGTCGGCGCCCTGCTTGAGGGCATACTCCACCAGGGTCGGCGGCATCATGCCGGTACACAGCAGGCTCAGGACGGCCACATTCTCCGACTTGAGCCGTTCCGCATCCAGGGCGTGTTGGCACCCGATCAGAAGAACCCGTACCTCGCCCTGTGTCCCGGCCAGCGCCTCCCGGGTCCGGGTTCTCACCTCGTCAATGGGGAACTGGGGCATGTCGATGCCCGTCTCCAGCGTCTTGCTGCTCCTGCGGAAGGGGTTTGATGAATGGCAGGAGCCGACGCAGATGCCGCATGCCGCGCAGAGGCTGTCCTCGACCACGACCTCGTACTCCCAGCGGGCACTGTCCGTCCGGGCCTGCACGGAAATGGCATCGAAGGGGCAGTCGACGGCGCACTGCCCGCAGCCGTTGCACTCGTCCAGATGGACCTCCGCTGCCTTACCGGTCTTCTTTGGCGGCAGCCAGGGCATGAGCATCAGCAGGAAGGTGATCCCGATGGTGACGATCCAGGTCTGGCCGGCTGTCAGGGTGTCGAGCAGCGGGTAGATGTTGAGGTAGAACCAGTCCAGGTTCAGCTCCGCGGGCACCTTATGCAGGTCCGCAGGCGCGTGGCTGACTGCGGGG
Source organism: Gammaproteobacteria bacterium (assembly GCA_024644505.1). Taxonomy (GTDB): domain Bacteria; phylum Pseudomonadota; class Gammaproteobacteria; order Chromatiales; family Chromatiaceae; genus JAHEHQ01. The sequence continues at coordinate 1,878 of JAHEHQ010000425.1, read as the reverse complement.
TATATCAGAGAGAGGGTCAGCAGGGCCAGGAAACTGCCGATGGCCAGTCCGCGGGGGGCGCTGATCTCCACATGAGACAGGCGTTTGACATGGATCCACAGCACGAATATCAGCAGTACCGGCTGACCGAGCAGATGAAGAAAACCCATCAGGGTGAAGAAACGGTCGGTGAGCTGGCCTTCCAGGAAATTGCTCGCCATGGATCCCGAAACGATGGGCAGGGCATCCATGAGCTGGGAGGAGAGCACCGCGACGTACAGGCCCAGTTCGTCCCACACCAGCCAGTAGCCGGTGATACCCAGGGTGATCACGAACCAGAGCGTGGGCACGCCGGTCACCCAGGAAAACCAGCGGAAGCCCCGGTAGCGGTCCAGGGCGAACTCCCGGAACATGTGCAGCAGGATGGTCACGATGGCCGCATCCGACGCATAGCGGTGCAGGCTGCGCATCACGCCCCCGAGATACCATTGTTCGTGGGTCAGGTATTCCACCGAGGCGTAGGCGCCACTCAGACTGGTATCGAAGAATATGAACAGGTAGATGCCGCTGACCAGCACCACCCAGAAAAAGAAGAAGGTCAGGGTTCCCAGGTGGTAGAGCGGGTTCCACTCGGGACCGAACGAGTAATTGAACCATTCCTCGAGATAGAGATAACCACGTTTGATGGGATTGACTTTCAAGATGGGGTTCTCGGGGATCAGGCTAGTTTGGAAAAAGCAGTTCATACTAGTGCCCGGGTTCCACTGGGGCATTGACATCAATCAAACTGTCGAAATGGAGGAAACTTCCTGATGCCGCTTCGTTTGATCAAGCCTGATAGCTTAGTGTCCATCCAGAAACACGTACTTTCCTACGACCACGTCATTCCGGCGAATGCCGGAATGACGGGAGCCTACATGCCTGCGCCGCGCAGACGCTTGCCCTTGCGGAGTTCCCAAATGATGAATGCCAGACCGGAAAGGATGATAAAGGCACCGATAATGATACCCACGAACAGTGAGTAATCGAACCGGTATCCGTCGCTGTTGGGATCGTAGGTTGTGCAGAAAAAGCGCACCTTGTCGACCAGCTCCGCAAGAAAACCCTGGTTGGGCTTGGGTCGGCCCAGCACCAGCTCCTTGAGGGGTTCCACCAGCAGCGGTGTATCGAACACCTCCCCGTATACCTGCCGGTAGATCTTGCCGTCGGCGTCGATCACCGTGGCCTGTACCACGTGATCAAATCCGTTGGGGGAGGAGAAAAAGACAAAACCCAGTTCCCTGGTCAGTGCGTTTATGGTGTCCGGGTCCGCGCTCAGCAGGGACCAGCCGGCGTCCTCGATACCCTGTTTTTTGGCGTAAAAACCCATTTCCTGAGGACTGTCGTGCTGGGCGTCGAAGCCCAGTACAGCCACCGAAAAGCTCTCTTTGCCCAATGCCTCCTGTGCCTTCCGGACAACCTTGTGGAGGTTCCGGGTGGTCATGGGGCAGATATGAAAACAGCTGGTGTAGACCAGGCTCAGAACCAGTGGTTTTCCCCGGAAGTCAGAAAGTTTGAGCATTCGCCCGGTATGGTCTGTCAGGGGATAGTCGGAAGGTGTGGTGTCGATGGCATCCTGACTGGCCTTCAGGGCGGTATCGTACTGGAAACCGCGAACGGTCTCGAGGGATTCGGCATCGGGGCCCGCGGCGGTCAGTTGAATGGGGAAGGGTATTATGAGCGCCAGGCTGAACAGTATGATCAATGGGCGCATAACGATCCCGCTGGCACGCGGTGCCTCAACCGATCAGCTGGGAATCGACAACGGCAAAGATCAGCAGCACCACCAACTGTATGAGGGACGCAAAGAAGCTTTTCATTGCCACCTTGCGGGAAGGGTCCTGAATCAGCCGTACATTC
>JAHEHQ010000082.1 GCA_024644505.1 Gammaproteobacteria bacterium | reverse complement strand
TACCGTGCCGGGTTCTCCAAAGGGGATGAGGTGCTCAGCATCGGGGACAGGTCCACACCCACCTGGGAAACGGTGGCATACAGGCTGATGGCCGATGCCGCCAGAGGGGAAACGCTTACCATCCGGGTGAGGGATGTTGATGGGTATGAGCAGCTTCGTCTGCTCTCGGGAGACGACCTGGCCGATCTTGCAGACAGCGGCGGTGTACTGCCGGGTCTGGGTCTGGAGCCCATGCGACCCAGTCTCCCCCCGGTCATCGGCGAGATCGTTCCCGGCGAGGCCGCGGAGGCTGCCGGCCTGGAGTCGGGGGATCTGGTGATCAGCGCAGATGGCGAACCCCAGAAAGAGTGGTCGGATCTGGTATCGTTGATTCGAAAGAGCCCCGATAAGCGCATGCAGCTGTCAGTGGAGAGGGATGGTATTGTCCGCGAATTGCCGATAATCGTGGGAGGGCTGGAGCAGGGCGGCGTCAGATACGGCCGGATCGGCGCTGCCGTACAGGTGCCCGAGGATTTCTACGACGAGTACCGGGTCGAGGTGCGGCTGGGGCCCCTTGAGGCCATCGGGGCCTCGGTGGCGAAAACCGGCGAGATGTCCGTGTTCATGCTCAAGATGCTGGGGCGTATGCTGACCGGCGAAGCGTCGGTAAAAAATCTGAGCGGTCCGATATCCATTGCTCAGACAGCGGGGAAAACGGCGAGCTACGGGACAGTCTATTTCGTCAAATTTCTTGCCCTGGTCAGTATCAGTCTGGGGGTGTTGAATCTGTTGCCGGTGCCGGTTCTGGATGGGGGGCACCTGCTGTTTTTTCTGGCTGAAGCCGTAAAGGGCAGTCCGTTGTCGGAAAATGCCCAGATGCAGGGCCAGCGTATCGGCCTGATGATTATTCTCGCGCTGATGGGGCTGGCTTTCTACGTGGACATATCCCGTCTGCTGGGATAGTTCCTCAAAGTTATTTATACTACCACCCCGTCACAAAAAGCCTTCTTGGAGCCGTTTCCCGAGCAGAAAGCAACTGTTCCCGATCGATATACCGGTGTATTTCGCGTAAAGCCTGGGTGATTTTTATATTTCCAAATAAAAACAATTAGTTGCACCTTTATGTTATGAAGCCTTATTTTGGATTTCTCCGCACCCTGATATTGCTGGCCAGCTGCTATGCGCTGCCGGTGATGAGTGCCGGGGAGTTTAAGATCAGCGATATCCGGGTTGAGGGGTTGCAACGGATCTCTGCGGGCACCGTCTTTACCTATCTCCCGGTAAAGATGGGCCAGGAGATCGGGAGTGAGGATACCTCACTGATCATTCGGGAGTTGTACAGGACCGGTTTTTTCAAGGACGTCAGGCTGGAGAGGGATGGGGACGTGCTCATTGTCATCGTCACCGAGCGTCCAGCGATATCAGACATCAACATTTCGGGCAACAAGTCCATCGAAACCGAGCAGCTGCTTACCTCTCTGAAGGACATAGGTCTCGCGGAGGGCAGGGTGTTCAACCGGTTCGTCCTGGACAAAATCGAGCAGGAACTGCGCCGAATGTTCTTCAACCAGGGCAAATACGGCGTTCAGATTGAAACCACCGTCACACCCCTGGAGAGAAACAGGGTGGCCATCGACATCGATATATCCGAGGGCCTGACCGCCAGGATCAAAAAGATCAATATCATCGGAAATCATGCCTTCGACAAGGACGATGTTACGGATGATTTCGAATTGAGTCCGTCGGGTTTTTTATCCTTCATATCCAAGGATGATCAGTATTCCAGGCAGAAGCTCGCCGGCGACCTCGAAAAACTGAGGTCATTCTATCTGGACCGGGGTTACATCAATTTCAAGATCGAATCGACCCAGGTGACCATCTCGCCGGACAAAAAAGATATCTATGTCACCATCAATATCACCGAAGGCGAAGTCTACACCATTCGGGACATCAAGCTGGCGGGCGACCTGGTGGCTGCGCCGGAAGTCTTTTTCCCCTTGATAAAGCTTGCCCGCGGGGAGGCGTTTTCTCGAAAGGTGGTTATCGGAAGTGCTGACGACATCACCAAAATGCTCGGTGAGAAAGGTTATGCCTTCGCCAACGTCAACAGTATTCCAGACATCGACGAAGAGCAGAAGCAGGTCGAGATCACCTTTTTCGTGGACCCCGGCAAGCGGGTTTATGTACGCCGGGTCAATATGAGGGGAAATCACCAGACAAGGGATGAGGTGCTGCGCCGTGAAATGCGCCAGATGGAAGCCGGCTGGTTTTCCTCCGCCAAGGTCCGGCAGTCGAGGGAGCGCCTGCAGCGGCTGGGTTATTTCGATGAAGTGAATGTGGAAACGCCCGCCGTGGCGGGTTCCACGGACCAGGTCGACGTGGATATCTCCGTTAGCGAGAAACAGATGGGTAACATTTCGGCGGGACTTGGATTCTCCCAGTCCGATGGGTTGCTGTTCAACGCCAGCCTCTCTCAGAACAATTTCCTGGGAACGGGCAAGAGGATCAGCCTCGCTTTCAACACCAGTAAATCCAACACGCTTTACCAGCTAGGCTATACGAACCCCTATTTCACGGTGGACGGCATCAGCAGGGGATTCATAGTCAGTTACAGAAAGACAGATTTCGGTGAGGTGGATATTGCCAGGTATGCGACCAACAGGAGTCGCTTGGGTGTCAATTTCGGCATCCCCATCAATGAAACAGACCGGATCAGGCTGGATTTCGATATCGTGGACACGGAGTTCAAGACGGGAACGGAGGCGTCGAAAGAGTTGCTGGAATTCGAGGCGCTGAACGGCACTGATTTTGTGGATTTTATACCCAAGCTCAGCTGGACCCACGACTCGAGAGACTCGGCGATAATGCCCACAAAAGGCGGCACCCAGAGCTTTTTCGCCTTAGCCACTATTCCGGGCAGCGACCTGGAATATTACAGGTTGGGTTACGTACATAAGCGCTATATTCCGCTGAACCGAACCTTTACCCTGGGACTGAAGCTGGACCTCGGGTATGGAGACGGCTACGGCGACAATCGCTATTTGCCCCCCTGGGAGCTCTTTTTTGCCGGCGGCATCAAGTCCGTTCGGGCTTTCAAGGACTACAGCCTTGGGCCCAGGGACAGCAATGATGATCCGCTTGGCGGTAATCTTCGCACCGTGGGCAGCGCGGAGATATACTTTCCGGCACCGTTCAGCCTGATGGAAAAGACCATCCGTCTGGGCCTGTTTCTCGATGGCGGTAATGTTTTCAATACGGTGTTCGATGATGGCTTCGATACTGGTGAACTGAGATTCTCGACCGGCATGTCGGCGCTTTGGCTGTCGCCGTTCGGGGCTTTTGGCGTCAGTCTCGGACTCCCCCTTAATGAAAAAGCCGGCGACGATGTGGAGAACTTCCAATTCACCTTCGGCTCTGCGTTTTAAATCTATTGGAGGATATTTGTGAAAAACTCTCTATTAATCATGATGCTGATTGGATTTGTGTTCAATGCCGGCTCCCTGTATGCGGCGGAAGTGAAAATAGGCGTGGTCAATGCCAACCAGATTGTCGAGCAGTCCCCTCAATATGATGCGGTGCGCAAATCCCTCGAAAAGGAGTTCAAGCGTCGTGACAACGACCTGGTGGCGAAACAAAAACAGCTCAAGACCCTGGAGGACAAGCTGGCCCGCGATGGGGCTGTCATGAGCGCCGCCGAGGTCAAGCGTCTGGAGCAGGACATTCGCTCGAGAAGGCGCAAGATCAAGAGCATGGCCGATGAGTTTCGCGAGGACCTCAACATCCGGCGCAACGAGGAGTTCAACAAATTGCTGCGCAAGGTTTCAGAGGTGGTGCACCAGATTGGTGAGCAGGAAAACATTGACCTTATCCTCAGCGAAGGCGTGGTCTATGCCAGCAAGCGGGTGAATCTGACCGAAAAAGTACTCAACAGGCTCAAGCAGCAGTACAGGGGAGGTAAGAAATAGCACCACGTACCGGGGTTGTGCAGGTTACGATCGATTCCGGTTCGGATACCTTCCTAAATATAGGGAAAGGTCGAGTGTTTGTGTCGTTGAGTACGGTATTTGTGCCGTCACTGCCGGTTGATCAGGAGAGGAATTTTGACCACGATGGATATTCACAAGGTGCTGAGTCTGTTACCGCACCGCTACCCGTTTCTTCTGATCGACAGGGTGGTTGACTACGAAAAGGGCAGTTATCTGAAGGCGATCAAGAATGTCACCTACAACGAGCCCTTCTTCAATGGCCATTTTCCCATTCGCCCGGTCATGCCCGGTGTGTTGATCGTGGAGGCCATGGCTCAGGCCACCGGACTTTTGTCCATGGAGACCGACCCCTCTACTGCCGGTGGATCATCCATTTACCTGTTTGTGGGCATAGACAAGGCCCGTTTCAGGCGTCAGGTCGAACCCGGAGACCAACTGCTTATTGAGGTGCATCAGAAATCGATCAGAAGAGGCATCGGCTTTTTTTCGGGTAAGGCGACCGTGGATGGCAAGGTCGCCGCTACGGCGGACATCATGTGCACGTACAGGGACTTTTCGGATTGATCGATCCACGCGCCCTAATCGATGACGACGCCGAACTGGACGAAGGCGTCAACGTCGGCCCGTTCGCAGTCATAGGCCCGGGTGTCCAGATCGGCAAAGGAACGACCATCGGTCCCCATTCGGTTATCAAGGGACCCACCAGGATCGGTGTCGATAACCGGATCTTCCAGTTCGCCTCTGTCGGAGACGATCCCCAGGATCTTAAATACGGGGGTGAGGAGACCCGCCTGGAGATCGGCGACCGCAATATCGTCCGCGAATTTGCCACACTGCACCGCGGCACGGCACAGGATGCCGTGGCCACCCGCATCGGCGACGACAACCTGTTCATGGCCTATATCCACGTGGCCCATGATTGCCAGATCGGCAATCATGTCATCATGGCCAATGCAGCATCCCTGGGAGGTCACGTAAAGATTCGGGATTGGGCCATCCTGGGCGGTTTCACCATTGTTCACCAGTTCTGCCACATCGGGGAACACAGTTTCTGTGCTATGGGATCCGCTGTGAGCAAGGACATTCCTCCCTACGTCATGGTCAACGGCAACCCTGCGAGGCCCTGCGGTATCAATACCGAGGGTCTGCGCAGAAGGTCTTTCGATGAAGAGGCGATCCGTCAGATCAAGCATGGCTACAAGCTGCTCTACAAACAGCAATTGAAACTGGATGATGCGTTGTTGCAACTCGAGGCGCTGGCGGTGGAGTCTCCGGCGCTGCGGGCCTACGTGGAATTTCTTCAGGTCAGTGAGCGCAGCATCGTGCGCTGAAACCGTCACTGAGACCGTTGATCAGAATCGGAATTCTCGCCAATGAACCCTCCGGCGATCAATTGGGCGCCGGGCTTATAAAGGCGTTGCGGGCCCGTTACGATGATGTCCGTATAGAAGGTGTTGGCGGGCCACTCATGGAACAGCAGGGGTGCATAAGCCTCTACCCCATGGAACGTCTCTCCGTCATGGGCTTTACGGAGGTTTTCAAGCATCTTCCGGAACTGCTTGGCATACGACGGCGACTGGTTCGCCACTTCATCGACACCCGTCCCGACCTGTTCATCGGTATCGATGCGCCAGATTTCAATATCGGCCTGGAACACAGGCTGAAGAAGGCGGGAATCCCCACCGTACATTATGTCAGTCCGACCGTTTGGGCCTGGCGCCCAAAACGCGTCAACAAGATCCGGCAATCGGTGGACCTGTTGCTCAGTATATTTCCCTTCGAGGTGGAGTTTCTCACGAAGCACCGGGTCCCGGTCTGTTACGTAGGGCATCCCCTGGCAGATGAGATCCCCCTGGAGAACAGCAGGACAGAGGCCCGGGAACAACTCGGTATCAGCCCAGGGGACCGGGTGATCGCAATATTGCCCGGCAGCCGGGTCAGTGAGATCAAGGCCCTGTCGGAGACATTTCTCGCAGCCGCCCGGCACTGTCGGGCGCGGGATGAGAATTGCCGCTTCCTGGTGCCCCTGGTCAATGAAAGGACCCGGGGTGAGTTCCAGTCGATCAGGCAGTCTTTTGCGCCGGATCTGCCATTGACGCTGCTCACGGGACGATCCCGCATTGTCATGCAGGCCGCCGATGTGGTCTTGACGGCATCAGGAACCGCAACCCTCGAGGCGCTGTTGTTCAAGCGGCCCATGGTCGTTGCCTACCGCCTCAGCCCCGTCACATTCTGGCTCGCCAGGGGACTCAACCTGGTCAAGACACCCTACATTGCGATGGCCAATCTGCTGGCCGGGGAGAAGATCGCCCCGGAATTTATTCAGCACCAGGCCACACCGGATGCACTTTGCGACGCCCTGTTCGGGTTTTTGGATTTCCCGGAGAGGATGGAGGCCATGCAGCGGGTTTGCATGCGGGTGCATCGGGAACTGCGGCAGGATTCCAGCCGCAAGGCGGCGGAAGCGATAGTCAGGCTGTTGGAAGATGGATGAGGGATTGATCGTGGGTGTCGACGAAGCGGGCAGAGGTCCGCTTGCGGGGCCTGTGGTGGCTGCTGCCGTGATTCTGGATCCCCTCCGCCCTGTTGACGGCCTGGCCGACTCCAAGAAACTGACACCGGCGCGGCGTTCACTGCTGGATGAGACCATCAGGGAGAGGGCGCTGGCCTGGGCCCTTGGCAGGGCCGAAGCTGAAGAGATCGATCTGTTGAACATCCTGCAGGCGAGCCTGCTGGCCATGAAACGGGCCGTTGAGGCATTGCCCCTGACGGGCGAAAAGGTGCTGGTGGACGGCATTCACCTGCCGGATCTCAAGTGCCCGGCAGAGGCCGTTGCAGGTGGTGACGCCAGCGTGGCCGCGATCAGTGCCGCCTCCATCCTGGCAAAGGTTGCCCGGGACAGGGAGATGGTGGCGCTGGATGCCCGATTTCCGGGATACGGACTGGCCGGCCACAAGGGGTATCCCACCAAGGCACATATCGCGGCCCTGGAAACACTGGGAGTGACCGAGATTCACCGCCGCTCCTTCGGACCGGTGAAACGCCTGCTATAACCCGCTAATCTCCGTGTGAGGCAATTCTTTTCTCTTCGGGATACGCGATTTGGATTCAAATCTGAAGTTTGGAGGGGCCGTTAGCCGGAACCGACAGGCTGCAAGATCAGTGCACCCATCGGAGGGAGTGTGAGTGCCACCGAGTGAGACTGTCCCATCCACTCCTGCGCATCGGCGGTCACGATGCCCTGATTGCCCATATTGGTGCCGCCGTAGAACTGTGAATCGGAATTAAGGATCTCACGGTAGTCCCCCCCCGTCGGCAGGCCGATGCGGTAATGCTCCCGCGGAACGGGGGTGAAGTTGAGAACCACTGCCACAAAGGTCCCATCCAGCGCCCATCGAAGGTAGCTGATCACCGACTGGCCTGCATCATGGCAGTCGATCCACTCGAATCCACCGGATTCGAACTCGAGATCATGCAAGGCCGGTACCTCTTTGTAGAGACGGTTCAGCGCGCTGACCAGTGCACTGACACCCTGGTGCTGGGGCCGATCCATCAGATACCAGTCAAGTTCTCCTTTTTCATCCCATTCCCTGCCTTGGGCGAACTCGATGCCCATGAACAGGAGCTTTTTCCCGGGATAGGTGAACATGTAGGTGAACAGGGTGCGGAGTGAGGCAAACCGCTGCCAGTCGTCTCCGGCCATCTTGTCCAGGAGCGATCCCTTGCCGTGCACCACTTCGTCGTGGGAGAAAGGCAGCACGAAGTTCTCGGTGAAGGCGTAGAGCAGGCCAAAACTCAGCTGGTCGTGGTGATAGCGCCTGAAAACCGGATCCTTTGATAGATAGGACAGGGTGTCGTGCATCCAGCCCATATTCCATTTCATGCTGAATCCCAGCCCCCCCAGCCAGGTGGGCCTGGACACCTGTGGCCAGGCAGTGGACTCCTCGGCCACCATCAGGGTGCCCGGAAACTGATCGTGGGTGACGCTGTTGAGATGGCGCAGAAAATCCACGGCCTCGAGATTTTCCCGGCCGCCGTACTGGTTGGGAATCCAATCCCCTGGATCACGGGAGTAATCGAGATAGAGCATGGAGGCTACCGCATCGACGCGCAGTCCGTCCAGGTGAAACTCCTCCAGCCAGTAGATGGCGCTGGAGAGCAGGAAGTTTTTTACCTCGGGTCGCCCGTAATTGAAGATCAGGGTTCCCCAGTCCCGGTGTTCGCCCTTCCGCGGGTCCTCGTGTTCATAAAGCGCGGTCCCGTCGAACCTTGCCAGGGCATGGGCATCCTTGGGAAAGTGGGCGGGTACCCAGTCCAGGATGATACCTATCCCCTTCTGGTGCAGATGATCCACGAAGTAGCGAAAGTCGTCCGGGCTGCCGAAACGGGTGGTCGGTGCAAAGTACCCGGTGGTCTGGTAGCCCCAGGAACCGTCGAACGGATGTTCGGTGACCGGCAGCAGTTCGATATGGGTGAATCCCAGTTCTTTGACATAGTCCGCCAGGCGGTGGGCGATGTCACGATAATTGAGAAAATCACCCTTGGGGTCCCGCTGCCAGGAACCCAGATGTACCTCGTAGATGGACACGGGCGACTTCTGCCAGTCCTGTTCTTCCCGGGCGTCCATCCACTTCCGGTCGTCCCATATATACGCCGAGGGTCGGGTAATGATTCCGGCATTTTCGGGCCGTTTCTGGAATTCATTGGCGTAAGGATCGTTCTTGGTCACTACGTCGCCGCCTTGGCTGCGCAGCTCGAACCTGTAAAATCCACCGGCTTCCAAGCCGGGCAGGAACAGTTCCCAGACGCCGGAACTTCCCCTGTTGCGCATCGGGTGCACCCGGCCGTCCCAGTTATTGAAATCGCCGACGACGCTGACCCGCTCCGCGTTGGGTGCCCAGACCGAGAACAACACGCCCTCGATCTCCTCCACCCTGTGGACCCTGGCGCCCAAAACGTTGAACGCGTGCCAGTGCTTGCCCTCGTGGAACAGGTGCAGATCGAATTCCTGAAGCTGTGGCGGAAAGCAGTAAGGATCGTATCGGCCTTCCAGTTTGCCGTTGTCCGCCGCCCAGGTGACCTTGTAGTACTCCGGGATGAGATCCGGTGCTCCGCTCCACTCAAAGAAATCGGTGCCCGCTACGGGCTTGAGAGAGATATCGGTCCCTTCTATCCTCACCTGGTGCGCAC
>JAHEHQ010000081.1 GCA_024644505.1 Gammaproteobacteria bacterium | reverse complement strand
CTGACGCCGGTTAACAGGATCCTGGCCCGGGTCTGGCCGTTGATTCCGGAAACGATACCCACCGGCAGCCTTTCGTTTTCGAGCACGGGCCCCTGTTCGATATGCAGTTCCAGATAGCATGCAATTTCTTCGGAGTGAATGCTGGCCTGTGCGGCTTTCGCCGGATCCAGCCCGAATTGTGTCATGGCCTGCGCGAGACTGATGCCCTCCGTGTCGCGGAGATTCAACAGTACCGGATCAAGCCCCCCCAGAAAGCCCCTGCTCCCGATGAAGGGGGAGTTGAATCTCGTACCCTCCTCATCGCCAAAACTGATGATTTTGAGAGGATGGCACAGCGTGATGCCCGATCGGTGCAACAGTTCCACGCATTCTACGGCGGTCATCAGCCCCAGCACGCCATCGAATCTGCCCCCGTTGGGTACGCTGTCCAGGTGGGAACCGATCAAGAGGGTTCCGGCGTTGGTAGAGGCACCTTCGCAGCATCCCACGACATTTCCCACCGCATCCACGGATACACCCATTCCTGCCTCCTGCATCCATCGGGAAACCGCCTGGTTGGCGGCCTTGTGCTCGGGTGTCAGGTAGTGGCGGGTAACGCCCGATGCCGAAGCGCTGAGCGTGGCAAGGTGATCGATCCGCCGGGAGATTCTGGCGGCACCGCTGTCGTTTGATTTCACTGAGGTCCTGCCATGGTCAGGGCTTGGGAAGCCGATCCGGTTGTTTGTCGACCCATACGGCTCGACAGGCCTTCAGGGGTCAGATTCCTGCCAGTTTAGGAAAACTGTAGATCATATGAAACAGAAAACTTTTTCTCTGATAGCCTACAATGTTTCCCGAATCCTGGGTTAGATCCATCCGCCGGAAGGGGATTATAGTGTATGGCTGATGCAGAAAGCGGTTTCCAGCGCTTTGCCGGGTATGCGGCACTCTTGAGCCACTGGCTCAACAGGGTGGTGGAGGTCGTCGTCGTGATATTGATGGTGCTCCTGGTGCTGGATGTCTGGCTGGGCGTGCTGGTGCGCTATTTCGTGGATCTGCCACTCACCTTTACCGAGGAGGCAGCCCGCTATCTGATGATCTGGATGGCCTTGCTGGCGGTATCCATCGGCATTGCCAGACGCGAGCACATCGGCGTACTCCTGTTATTCGACAGGACCCAGGGACTGTTCAGGCATCTGATGCTGGGGGCATTCGATCTTCTCGGCCTGTTTCTGTTTGGATTCCTGCTCTACTATGGCGTCGATTTTGCCGTTCAGGGCATGCAGCGGCTTACCATGATCTACGACATGCCCAAGGCGGTTCCCTTTACCGCGGTTCCCGTGGCCTGTCTGCTGGCCTGTATCCAGATCCTGCTCTCCGGTATTCGTGACCAGGCGAAAATGCTCGGGGAACCCGGTCGGGACAGCGCCCGCACATGATTGCCGTCGCACTGATTTTCTTCACCCTGCTCCTGATCGGTGTGCCGGTAGGCTATGTGCTGGGGATCGCGGGCATCGCCGGCATGGCCCAGATAGGCGGCGAGCAGTTTCTCGCCATGGCGCCCAAACGCTTCTTTGCCGGGTTGGATCTGTTTCCCTTTCTGGCCATGCCATTTTTTATCCTGGCCGGAGAGATCATGAACCGTTCCGGTATTACCCATAAACTGGTGGGGTTTGCCGATGCCCTGGTGGGCTATCTGCGAGGCGGTATGGCCCATACCAACATGGTGGCATCGGTATTCTTTGCCGGTATTACCGGCGCGGCCACCGCCGATGCCGCGGCGTTCGGCAATACACTGGTCCCGGCAATGGTGAAGAACGGTTATTCACGTCCGTTCGCCTGTGCCGTTACGGCCGCCGGGTCCATTATAGGACCTACCATACCGCCGTCGACCCTGATGGTTATCTACGGGTCCCTGATGGGTGTCTCCATCGCGGGCATGTTCGCCGCCGGTATACTCCCGGGTATACTGATCTGCCTGCTGTGCATGGCGTTGATCGTTGCCTTCGGGCGGCGCTGGAAGCTGCCGAAATCGGAAAAGCGACCAAGCCTGATTCGTATATTCAAGGCGTTCAGGGAGAGCCTGCTGGCCCTGATCATGCCGGTGCTGATTCTCGGCTTTATTCTGGGTGGCGTGACGACGCCCACCGAGGCCGCCTCCATTGCGGTGGCTTATGCACTGATACTTGGTGGCCTGGTCTACCGGTCCCTGACCTTTCGGGACCTCTACGAGATGCTTGCCAGAACGGCCCTGATTACCGGCGTCATATTTTTGATCATCGCCTCCGCCTCCATCCTCGGCTGGTGGATGACCTTCGAGCAGATCCCCCAGGCGATCGCCTCGGGTTTTCTTTCCATCTCCCGGGATCCCCAGGCTGTTATTGCGATGATCCTTCTGCTGCTGCTTTTGATCGGCATGTTCATGGACATCAACGCCGCACTGATCATCCTGGCGCCGGTGCTGGCGCCGCTGACCGCCACCATCGGCATGGACCCGGTTCATGCCGGTGTCATGATCGTGCTGGCGCTGAACATCTCCCTGATGACACCACCGGTGGGTGCCTGCCTGTTCGTGCTCTCCTCGGTGACCGGGGAGCGCATCGAATCCATCGCCGGGTCACTCTGGCCGTTTCTGCTGGTGGAGGCGGGGATACTCTTTTTGATCGCCTACTGGGAAGATCTGACCCTTTTCGTACCCCGGCTGCTCGGGCTTTGAGACAGCACGCTATACAGATTGGATTACCTTAACGACGAAGGAGAGAAAGACAATGAAGATATCGAGAGGTTTTAAAGTGGCCGCGCTGGCAACGACCGTGGCCCTGGCGGTCGTGATTTCGCCAGCCCATGCGGAGAAGGTTCTGAAGATTTCCCATCTCAACCCGGGCGATCCCTTCAACAACAACTCCGGTGCCATGACATCGGTATTCAAGTCCCTGGTGGAAGCGGGCACCAACGGTTCGGTGAAGGTACAGATCTTTTCCGACGGACAACTCGGCAAGGATAACGAGGTGATCGAACAGACCCAGTCCGGGGTGATTCAGTCCAACATCTCCTCGGCCGGCGGCGTGGCCCAGCACTATCCCCTGATCGGGGTCTTCGATCTGCCTTTTGCCTTTCCCAACATCGCCGTTGTTCACGATGTCATGGACAGGGAAAGCCCGTTCGGTCAGAAACTCTCCGCGGACATCGAAAAAAAGACCGGCCTCAAGGTACTGGGTCTGCTGGATAGCGGCGGCTACTTCGCCATCACCAATTCCCGGCAGCCTATCAAGACCCTGGATGACATGAAGGGCCTGCGCATCCGTACCATGACCCTGCCCACCCATGAGGCGATCATCAGTTCCCTGGGTGGCAAGCCGACGCCACTGCCCTGGCCAGAAGTATACACCGCGCTGCAGACCGGGGTGGCCGACGGGCAGATGAACCCTATCCCGATCATCGCCTTCGCCAAATTCGATGAAGTGCAGAAGTACGTCACCCTCACCCAGCACATCATCACCCCCTATGTCTGGTTCATCAACAAGGGTTTTTACGACGGCCTGACCGACGATGAGCGCTATGTGATCAATTATGCCTCCAAGGCAGCCGTGGTCGCCGGTCGCGGTATTTCCAGAATCATCGAGGCGTCCAGCCGTGGACTGCCTCATCTGGCGAAGAAGATGGAGGTAAACAGCGTTTCGGCGGCGGAACTCAAGAGATTCGCTTCCGTTTCCCAGCCGGCGGTGAAGAACCTGATCGAGAAGAAGTTTGGTGCCGAGGGGGTGGATATGCTCAAGGCCATGGAGGCATCGATTCAGGCGGCATCCCAAGAGGGTATGTAAGCTCTGAGCGGCGCTGAATGAAGAAATCAAACCGCCAAGGCACCAAGACGCAGAGAACGAGGTTTAAGTTTTTCATTTCCGCGTTTTGGTGCCAAGGCGGTTGATCTTCAGAAATATCGAAATCAGAAAAACAGTGATAAAGAGATCGAGAATCCAGACGGATTACCGCTTCGAGCTGGCGGCGAACCAGCTTCACCGGGAGATTCTCTACGGCCCGGAGCAGGAGGCAGTGCTGGGTGAGAAGGGTTTCCAGCGGGCGGCCGGGATCATCCGGTCATGGCCCGGCTACGAACCCACACCGCTCATACCGCTGGGTTCGACCGCGGAAGCCGCCGGTGTCTCCGCGGTCCATTACAAGGATGAATCCGGCAGGTTCGGGCTGGGAAGTTTCAAACCGCTGGGGGGGGCCTATGCGGTGCTTCGGCAATTGATGGCCGAGATCACCGCAGCCGAAGGATTGGAGTGGGTGGAACCCGACGATGTACTCCAAGGCAGGTATTCCGATATTGCCGCAGGGGTCACGGTAACCGCCGCCACCGACGGCAACCATGGACGGTCCGTGGCCTGGGGGGCGCGGTTGTTTGGATGCCGGTGTGTGATATTCATCCACGAGACCGTGTCGCCGGGCAGGGAGCGGGCCATCGCCGCCCTGGGTGCCGAGGTCAGGCGAACGCCGGGCAGTTATGACGATGCGGTGCGCGTGGCCGACGAGACGGCCCGCCGGGAGGGCTGGCACCAGATACCGGATACCTCGGATGGCGTCCTCACGGAAGCGCCGCGAAACGTGATGCAGGGCTATACCCTGATGGCCCAGGAGGCGATGGACCAGCTTCCCTATGCAGGGCCGCCGACGCACATTTTTATTCAGGCAGGGGTGGGCGGTATGGCCGCCGCAGTCGCAGCCCGGTTCTGGCAGCGGTTTGGGCCGGGAAGCTTCATGACCATACTGGTAGAACCCCGTCAGGCGGCCTGCTGGTATCACAGCCTGAAGGCCGGGAAGCCGGTGGCGGTCACCGAGGGGCTGGACAGTCTCATGGCGGGACTCGCCTGCGGTGAGGTATCCAGGCTGGCATGGACGATACTGGCCCCGGTGACTGATGCGATGATCACCGTCGAGGATGCGGCGGCAGCCGACTGTATGCGCCTCATGGCAGCGGGACGTCTGAGCGGGAAACCAATGGTGGCGGGGGAGTCTGCCGTGGCCGGGCTTACGGGATTCCTGGCGGCGGCTTCCGATGATTCTGCCAGAGCCACCCTGGGTATCGAACCTGACAGCCGGGTGCTGCTGTTCGGGACCGAGGGTGCGAGCGACCCGGAGACCTATGCGGCAATCGTCGGCCGCAGCGCGGAGGAGATCGAAAGATCAGACAGGAGTGGGAATGCAGACTGAAGCCCCCAGGATCAATATCGACCGCCTGGTGAACCGCATCGACACCCTGGCCGGAATCGGTGCCGTCGCGGGGGGCGGTGTCTGCCGTCTGGCTCTGAGCGACGAGGACCGGAAGGGCAGGGATCTTGTGGCCCGTTGGATGCGGGATCTGGGCCTGGCCGTTACCACCGACCGCATCGGCAATCTGGTGGGGATCAGAAGTGGAAGCGAGGCATGTCCGCCGGTATTGACGGGGTCCCACATAGATACGGTGGCCACTGGCGGTCGCTACGACGGCAGCCTCGGCGTGCTGGCCGGTCTCGAGGTCATCGCCACGCTGAACGAGGCGGGAATCACCACCCGAAAACCCTTGGGAGTCGCCTTTTTCACCAATGAGGAGGGGGCACGGTTCGCACCGGATATGATGGGCAGCGGGGTACACCAGGGTTTTCTCGACCTGGAGGAGATGCTGGACATCCGGGGCATCGATGGTCGGCGGGTCGGTGACGCCCTGGCGGAGATCGGCTATGCGGGCACGGAACCGGTGGGTTCGTTTCGGGCCGACAGCTATCTGGAACTGCATGTGGAACAGGGCCCGGTGCTGGAGCAGGAGGGCTTTACCATCGGCGCCGTGGAGGGGGTACAGGGGATCTCCTGGACCGAGTACCGCCTTACCGGAACCTCCAATCACGCCGGCACCACACCGATGCACCTGCGTCGGGATGCGGGCTATGTTGCCGCCGCCGTGGCGGTCGAGGCGCGGCGGCTGTCAAAAGAGATGGGCGGCAGCCAGGTTGCCACCGTGGGGCTGACGGAATTGAAGCCGAACCTGGTCAATGTCATTGCGGCAGAAGCCCTGCTCACCCTGGATCTGCGCAACACTGACGAGAAACTTTTGCAGGCGGCCGAGGCACGCCTGAATGAAGCGATCAAAAGGTTCGCTTCGGAAGAGGGGGTTGGTGTTTCCAGCCGGCGGCTTGCGCGCTTCGAACCCGTCATGTTTGCACCGGACATGATCAATCTGGTGGAGGATACCGCACGACGCCTGGGCCACAGCGTAAAACGCCTGCCTTCGGGGGCGGGTCACGATGCCCAGATGTTTGCGCCCAACTGCCCAACCGGCATGATCTTCGTTCCAAGCCAGGGGGGTATCAGCCACAACGTCGCGGAGTATACGGCGCCCGAAGATATCCGGGCCGGTGCGGATGTGCTGCTGCAGGCGCTTCTATCCAGGGCCGGCTGACGGGGAGGAAGGGGATGTCCAGACGAATCAGGGTCGCGGCGGCACAGCTCGGTCCCATTGCGCGTAACGAACCCCGCTCGTCGGCGGTGGGCCGCATGTTGGAACTGATGCGCGGGGCCAAGGCATCAGGCGCCCGGCTGGTGGTCTTCCCCGAGCTGGCCCTCACCAGCTTTTTCCCCCGCTGGTACATGGAAGACCAGGCGGAGATCGACCGTTTTTTCGAAAGCGAAATGCCGGGCAGGGATACGCTGCCCCTGTTCGAGCTTGCCCGGGACCTGGGTATCGGCTTCTACCTGGGGTACGCGGAGCGGGTTGTCGAGGAGGGTGGCATCAAAAGATTCAATGCCTCGATTCTAGTCGATGCCCGGGGAGAGATCGTCGGACGATACCGCAAGGTCCACCTGCCCGGTCACCGGGAACACGAACCCTGGCGGCCATTCCAACACCTGGAAAAACGTTACTTCGATACCGGCAATCTGGGATTTCCGGTTTTCAGTGCCTTTGGCGGGGTGATGGGTATGTGCATCTGCAACGACCGACGCTGGCCCGAGACCTTCAGGGTGATGGGGCTGCAGGGCGTGGAGCTCGTGATGGTCGGCTACAACACCCCGGTCCATTATCCGCCGGCACCGGAACACGATCACCTGCAGTGCTTTCACAACCACCTGGTGATGCAGGCGGGAGCCTACCAGAACGGGACATGGATTGTGGGCGTGGCCAAGGCGGGCAGGGAGGAGGGATGCGATCTTATCGGCCAGAGCTGCATCATCGCGCCAACCGGGGAGATCGTGGCCCAGTGTTCGACCCTGGGAGATGAGCTGATCGTCGCCGACTGTGATCTGGACCGGTGCCGGGAGATCCAGGACAACATCTTCAATTTCGGGCTCCACCGCGAGCCCCAGGCCTACGGGCTGATAACCGAGGCTAAAGGCGTGGTTGGAAATAAAGAGGCTGAATACTCAAGGGTCAAGTAGCCATATGTTTGAAGGACTGGAACGCGGCATAACCAACAGGTCGGTCTATGACCAAACCCTGAAGCGATTTCGTGAGTTGGGTATTCGCCTGCCCCTGATTTCGGAGCTTGCAGACCCACGGCTGATTCGCGAACGGTACGGTCAGAGACTGCTGGAAGTGGATCCGGATGCGCCGGACCCGTGGAACCTGTTTAGGGTGCACTGGCACAACGGAGACGACCGCAGATCCATTGTCGATGTTCCCGCACATCTGGTGCTGCCGGCCGAACTCACCGGGGTCGAGGCGAAGATCATTGTCGTGCCGGGCAACCGCTTCCCCATGATCCGTGCCCACAAGGTGTTGGCCGCGTACGGCTGCCTGGTGCCTCGTTTGTTGTCCGGGCATTTCGATCCGGTCGGTCAACGCGCCGTCTGGCCCTCCACCGGGAATTACTGCCGCGGCGGTGTGGCCATCTCCCGGATACTGGGTTGCCGGGGTGTGGCGGTGCTGCCGGAAGGGATGAGCGAGGAACGTTTTGCCTGGCTGGAGGCCTGGGTCGCGGGTCCGGGAGATATCATCCGCACACCCGGTACGGAGAGCAACGTCAAGGAGATCTACGACGAATGCCACCGCCTGTCCCGGGATCCCCGGAACCTGATCCTCAACCAGTTCAGCGAATTCGGTAATTATCTCATCCACCGCACGGTCACCGGGCCGGCTCTGGAACGGGTATTCCAGGCGGTGAAAGGGGCCGGGAAACTCAATCCGGTGGCGTTCGTTTCGGCGTCCGGGTCGGGGGGTACGCTGGCCGCCGGTGATTATCTCAAACAGCGGTTGGGCACCCGGATCTGCGCCGTCGAGGCGCTGGAGTGTCCTACAATGCTCTACAACGGTTACGGGGAACACAACATTCAGGGGATCGGGGACAAGCATGTACCCTTGATCCATAACGTCTTCAACACCGATTTCGTCGCCGCGGTTTCCGATGCAGGGCCGGAGACCCTGAATCTGCTTTTCAACACCGAGGCCGGAAAGGCCTATCTCACCGACCGAAAGGGTGTGGCATCCGGTGTCGTGGACAGCCTGGGGGATCTCGGCCTCTCTTCCATTGCCAATATTCTGGCGGCCATCAAGCTGGCAAAGTACCTGGGCCTGGGTCCGGATGACGCGGTGATCACCGTGGCCACCGATGGGGCGGAACTCTATCGTAGCGAGTTGATAAAGTCGGAGCAGAAACGTTTTTCCGGCTGTTTCGACGAGCTGTCGGCGGCGGAGGCCTTCGGCAGGCAGCTGATGGGCGTAGCCACCGACCACCTCGAAGAGCTGGACCGGCGGGGCAGGGAGCGGATCTTCAACCTGGGTTATTACACCTGGGTGGAGCAGCAGGGCATTTCGGTTAAAGCCTTCGATGAGCGCCGTTCCCACGGCTTCTGGGAGGGCCTGCTGGAATTTGTTCCCATCTGGGACGAAATGATCGCCACGTTCAACGGGTAGCCCGTTTTATAGAGACCGCGAAACCCGGTTTGAACCTGTGCGTTTTTAAATCCCTCGGGATCAGCCTGTTGATTTTCAAGTAGATGTCATAATATAAGTAATTTATTAAATACTCTTAATGGTGAATTCGTATGAAATTCCGAGTACCTCTGCTGCTTGCGGTCTTTTCCCTGAGTATGACCGCCATGGCAGGCGACCCCCTGAAAACCACCATTGCGGAATATCGTCAGGTTCCCCGCGAATATCGCCTGGACGGCGTGGTGGAAGCGGTCCACCAGTCTACGATTTCCGCACAGACCCAG
>JAHEHQ010000424.1 GCA_024644505.1 Gammaproteobacteria bacterium | reverse complement strand
CAGTGTGGGTTTGCCTTCGGCCAGGTCGTCTCCGATGTTTTTCCCTATTTTTTCACCCGATGCGCTGTAATCCAGGGCATCGTCGATGATCTGGAAAGAGGTGCCCAGGTAAAGGCCGTACGCCTGGAGCGCCTTTTCCTGAGGCTGGGGGACGCCTGCGAGAACGCCCCCGAGTTGGGCGCCGGCTTCGAAAAGCGTGGCTGTTTTGCGCAGGATCACCTCCCGATACTTTCTTTCGTCCGTGTCCGGGTCGTTGCAGTTGAGCAACTGCAGCACCTCTCCTTCGGCAATCCGGTTGGTGGCATGGGAGAGGATGTCCATCACCCGCATGCTGTCGATCTCCACCATCATTTCAAATGCCCGGGAGTACAGAAAGTCCCCCACCAGCACGCTGGCCGCGTTACCCCAGACGGCGTTGACCGTCTCCCTGCTGCGCCGCAGATCCGAACCATCCACCACGTCATCGTGCAGCAGGGTGGCGGTATGGATGAATTCGATTACCGCGGCCATGTTGACATGGTGGGTGCCCCGGTACCCTGCCGAGCGGGCCGCCAACAGCACGAGCATCGGCCTGAGCCGTTTGCCGCCGCTGTTGACGATGTAGTGCCCCACCTGGTTGATGAGCACCACGTCGGACCTGAGCCGGCGCAGGATCAGCTCATCGACGGCTTTCATGTCGTCGGCAATCAGTTCTCGAATGCTGGAAATGTCCATCTGGTACTGGCTGAGTGCTCTTGCTGCCGTCTGCCGGGTCAGATCCCTGAAGCAGTCTAAGTTTCGGGAAGAAGGCATGCTATGTTCGCGGTATGCCCCTGTCAACCCGGTGGGGGAGTCGATCTGCCATTTGACCTTGGCATGTCATATGGGTAAAATCCCGCCTCTTTGTTCGGTGCGTCGTGAGTCCAGTTACCGAAACAGCGTATTTTATGCGGGGATTTGGGTATGTATGCCGTAATTCAGTCCGGGGGTAAACAGTACCGGGTTTCCGAAGGCGATACCGTCAGGGTGGAGAAACTGGGTGCCGAGGAAGGCGCTTCCGTGGATCTCGACAAGATACTGATGGTCGTGGACGGCGAGAATGTCAGCGTGGGAAGCCCCTATGTCGACGGTGGAAAGGTAACGGCCACGGTGAAGGCCCACGGGCGTGCCAAGAAGGTCGGCATCGTCAAGTTCAAGCGGCGAAAGAGCTACCTGAAGCGCCAGGGTCATCGTCAATGGTTTACGGATTTGCAGATCACCGCTATCAGCGCGGGTTGAGAGGCAGGACAGCGATATGGCACACAAAAAAGCAGGCGGCAGTACACGTAACGGCCGCGATTCCGAGTCCAAACGCCTTGGCGTCAAGGTATACGGCGGACAAAGGATATCTGCGGGAGGTATCATCATCCGGCAGCGCGGCACGCGGGTTCACAACGGCGTAAACGTCGGTTGTGGAAAGGATCATACTTTGTTCGCCACCGCCGACGGCGTGGTGAAGTTTGAAATCAAGGGGCCGAAGAAGCGCCAGTACGTGAGCGTAGTGCCGGCCTGATCCGGCTCAGGGTTCTTCGCGGTCAAAGGCCTCGTCGATCCGGCGGGGCTTTTTGCGTTATGGGTGATGGGTCCGGTTTCGGGCTTTCCAAGTTTGGATTTAACCTATGAAATTCGTCGACGAGGCGACCATTCGTGTGGAGGCTGGAAAGGGGGGGGACGGCTGCGTCAGCTTCCGGCGGGAAAAGTATATTCCCCGGGGAGGCCCCGACGGTGGTGACGGTGGAGACGGCGGCAGTGTCTACCTGGTGGCGGATTCCGGTCTCAATACCCTGATCGATTTTCGCCACAGGCGTATCCACAAGGCCTCCTCGGGTCAACCGGGCAGCGGTCGCAATTGCAGCGGGCGCAAGGGCAAGGATCTGTTGATCAAGGTTCCCGTGGGTACCAGGGCCAGGGATCTGGGCACCGATGAGCAGATCGGGGAACTGATCAGGCATGGCGAGAGACTGCTGGTCGCTCAAGGGGGCTTTCATGGCATAGGAAACACCCGCTTCAAGAGCAGCACCAACCGGGCACCCAGGCAATCCACGCCCGGTAGCATGGGAGAGAAGCGGGAACTCGGGCTGGAACTGGTGCTGCTGGCGGATATCGGTCTGCTGGGTATGCCCAATGCCGGGAAATCGAGCTTCATAAGCAGGGTCTCCAGTGCCACCCCCAAGGTTGCGGACTACCCATTCACCACGCTTTATCCTCATCTGGGGGTGGTCAGTGCCGGGGGCGGACGCAGTTTCGTGGTGGCGGATATACCCGGACTCATAGAAGGGGCCGCGGAGGGGGCCGGACTCGGCACCAGCTTTCTCAAGCACCTGGACCGAACCCGTCTGCTGCTGCATGTCGTGGATATCGCACCCCAGGACGGAGATAGGGATCCCGCCTCGGCGATCCGTACCATCGTCGCCGAGCTTGAGAAGTTCGGTGAGGGACTGGCGGCACGGGAGCGTTGGCTGGTAGTCAACAAGAAGGACCTGTTGTCGAAAGAGGAGTTCGAGGATCGGCAGAAGCGTCTCCTGGAAGAGCTTCACTGGGAGGGGGAGGTGTTCGGCATATCTGCGCTCACAGGTGACGGCACAGGAAGCTTGGTTGCCGCCCTTATGGGGCGGCTGGAACAGATATGGGGTGAAGATAAAACCGGCGGGGATGAAGCGTCGGCGGATGCCGGACCCTGGGACCCTCTTAAGTAGTGCCCGTCCATAAACAGTATCTTCCGTCATTCCGGCATTCGCCGGAATGATGTGGTTTCTGGAAAACTTGTGTTTCTGGACGGATACTAAGCAATAGCTGTTCGGCAGAATCCCACAAAGCGTTATGG
>JAHEHQ010000080.1 GCA_024644505.1 Gammaproteobacteria bacterium | reverse complement strand
CGAAGCACGGCAAGTAGCGTAGGGCCTGTAAATACTATGTGGGTACGTTGATATGGGCCGAAGAGGCAGAAAGGGGCGCAACGTACGGGGCGTTCTGCTGTTGGACAAGCCGAAGGGGGATACCTCCAACGGTGCTCTGCAGCGGGTAAAGCGCATCTTTAACGCCCAAAAGGCGGGACATACCGGCAGTCTCGACCCCCTTGCCACGGGGCTTTTGCCCATCTGTTTCGGCAGTGCCACAAAACTCTCCGCATTTCTCCTGGATGCCGACAAAAGTTACTGGGTGCAGGTCAGGCTGGGTGCCACCACCACCACCGGGGATACCGAGGGTGAGGTGTTGGAGACCGCTCCCACGGATCAGATTACCGAAGCCGACGTCTTGAAGGCCCTGGAAGGATTCCGGGGCGAGATTCAACAGATCCCCCCCATGTACTCCGCTCTCAAGCACAAGGGCGAGAGGCTCTACAAGCTGGCGAGGGAGGGCCGGGAAGTGGAGCGGGATCCCCGTACCATAAGGATTCACGAACTGAGTCTGTGTTCATGCGATCTGCCCAGCCTGGAGCTGGAAGTGCGCTGCAGCAAAGGCACCTATGTGCGCACATTGGCGGAAGACATCGGCGGGGTGCTGGGTTGCGGTGCCCATGTGACCGATCTGCGGCGCACCGGTGTGGGTCCCTACGAAGCGGACCACAGCATCACCATCGAACAGATCGAAACGGCCGCCCAGGAGGGGTACCAGGCGCTGGACGGCCTGCTGGTGCCGGCGGAAACCGCACTGGCCGACCGGCCGGCGGTGACACTCAACCCGGACAGCACCTTCTATGTCAAACAGGGGCAGCCCGTGCTGGTGCCGAATGCGCCGACGGAAGGTCAGGTCAGGCTTTTCGACCCCAACGGTCTGTTCATCGGCGTGGGTGAGATCCTGGACGACGGGCGGGTGGCCCCAAAGAGATTGATGTGATGTAAGTGGGTTTGATTGCCGTACAGAAACCCATCATAATTACCGGTTACCCGATCCCGGACGGCCCTGCCCGCTGTCCGGGTATCAAGCAGCCTTCCCCAGGGGAGGCAGAGTCCGTTCCTGAACTCATTGTCGGGGGCCGGCTCGATCAATTTCATCAATGAGGAGACAACTATGGCAATGAATGCAGAAAAGAAGAGGGCCATCGTCGAGGAATATGGCCGCGGCACCAACGATACCGGTTCACCGGAGGTGCAGGTGGCTCTCTTGACCGCAAGAATCAACGAGCTTACCGAGCATTTCGCTCAACACAAGCACGATCACCACTCCCGTCGGGGGTTGGTGCGCATGGTGAACTCCCGCCGGAAGCTGCTCGACTACCTGAGAGAAAAGGATATAGAGCGTTATCGTGACCTGATCAAGAGACTTGGCCTGCGTCGCTAACCCAATCACTGTTTGAGGAATCACAAGTGACCCCGATTAAGAAAGTATTTCAATACGGCGACCACAAAGTCACCCTGGAGACCGGCGAGATAGCCCGTCAGGCTGACGGCGCGATCATGATTGATATGGACGGCACCGTGGTGCAGTGTACCGTGGTGGGTGCCGGCCCCATTCCGGGCAGGGACTTCTTCCCGATGACCGTCGATTATCAGGAGAAGACCTATGCCGCGGGAAAGATCCCGGGCGGTTTTTTCCGCCGGGAAGGTCGTCCCGCAGAGAAGGAGATCCTGGTCTGCCGTCTCATAGACCGGCCCGTTCGCCCGCTGTTTCCCAAGGGCTTCAACAACGAAGTTCAGATCATCTGTACCGTGATGTCCCTGAACCCGGCGGTGGACCCGGAGATTCCCGCACTGCTGGGCACCTCGGCCGCACTGTCTATCTCCGGCCTCCCGTTCCAGGGTCCCATCGGCGCTGCG
Organism: Gammaproteobacteria bacterium; assembly: GCA_024644505.1. GTDB lineage: Bacteria > Pseudomonadota > Gammaproteobacteria > Chromatiales > Chromatiaceae > JAHEHQ01. The sequence continues at coordinate 7,324 of JAHEHQ010000080.1, read as the reverse complement.
CGCGTCGGCTACAAGGACGGCAGCTACCTGCTCAATCCTCCTGGAACCGGTCTGAGTGAGACCACCGACCTGGATCTGGTGGTGGCCGGCACCGAGAAGGCGGTGCTGATGGTGGAATCCGAGGCCGACCAGTTGTCCGAGGAGGTTATGCTGGGTGCGGTGCTGTTCGGCCATGAACAGATGCAGGTCGCGATAACCGCCATCAAGGAGCTGGCGGCCCAGGTGGGTAAGGCGCAAATGGTCTTTACGCCGCCGGAGCCAGATACGGAACTGGCCGATGCGGTGCAGTCCGCCGCAGGCGATGCGATCACCGCCGCCTACACCATTGCAGACAAGATGGCACGCTATGCCCGTGTCGATGAGGTGACCGCCGAAACCGTAGAAAAACTCTGCGGGGGAGAAGAGCACCAGTGGAGCGAGGGTGAGGTGAGAGACGCTGTGGACAAGCTGAAGAAGAAGGTGGTGCGCAGCCGCGTTCTCGCGGGCGAACCCCGCATAGACGGCCGCGATACCAAGACCGTCCGGCCCATCACCGTTCGTACCGGTGTATTGCCCAGGACCCACGGTTCCGCCCTCTTTACCCGGGGGGAGACCCAGGCCCTGGTGGTGACGACGCTGGGTACTGAGCGGGATTCCCAGATCATAGACGCCCTGGAGGGGTCCTACCGGGAACCATTCATGCTGCATTACAACTTTCCTCCGTTCTGCGTGAATGAGACCGGCCGCGTGGGCAGCCCCAAACGCCGGGAGATCGGTCACGGCAGGCTGGCAAAGCGCGGCGTGCTGGCCTGTATGCCGGACCTGGAAAGCTTTCCTTACTCCATTCGTGTGGTCTCGGAGATCACCGAGTCAAACGGATCATCCTCAATGGCCTCGGTGTGCGGCACCAGCCTGTCGCTTATGGACGCCGGTGTACCGGTCAAGTCGCCGGTGGCCGGCGTGGCGATGGGCCTGATCAAGGAGGGTGACGATTTCGCCGTACTGACGGATATCCTGGGTGACGAGGATCATCTGGGTGACATGGATTTCAAGGTTGCGGGTACCGCCAACGGTGTCAACGCGCTGCAGATGGATATCAAGATCGACGGTATCACCCAGGAGATCATGGAAACCGCGCTGCAGCAGGCCAAAGATGGCCGTATGTTCATCCTCGAGGAGATGAACAAGGCCATTGCCAAGCCCAGGGAGGAAATGTCCGAACATGCCCCGCGCATCATCTCCTTCAAGATTGACCCGGACAAGATCCGCGACGTCATCGGCAAGGGTGGTACCACGATCCGCTCCATAACCGAGGAGACCGGCGCCACGGTGGATGTGACCGATGACGGCATGATCAAGATCTTCTCCGTCGACAAGGCGGCGGGTGAGGATGCCAGGAAACGAATCGAGCTGATCACCGCGGATGTGGAGGTGGGCGCCATCTATGAGGGCAAGGTGGCCCGGCTGATGGATTTTGGCGCATTCGTGACCATTCTTCCCGGACGCGATGGCCTGGTGCACATCTCCCAGATATCCGAGGAGCGTGTCGAGAAGGTGAGCGACAAGCTTGCCGAAGGCGACATCATCAAGGTCAAGGTTCTGGAAGTCGACAGGCAGGGGCGTGTTCGCCTCAGCATGAAGGCAGTGGGCGACAACGCCGGCTGATTGGATAGTAAAAAGCAGTAAATAGGGGTCAGAATTTAATTCTGACCCCTTTCAATCGGATTACCGGGGGCCTTGTACCAGCTCAGTTTTTCCTGCAGTTCCACGACATGGCCCACGATGATCAGCGTGGGCGGCCTTGGTTTCTCCCGTTCCACGATGGATTCGATGTCCGACAGGGTTCCGGTGAACACCCGCTGGTTTTCGGTTGTTCCCTGCTGCACCAGCGCCACCGGCATCTTTGGCGAAACCCCATGGCTTATCAGTTCCCGGCAGATCACCGGCAGCCCGAACAGGCCCATGTAGAACACCACGGTCTGATTGGGCTGGGCCAGCTGATTCCAGTTCAGATTCATGGTGCCGTCTTTCAGGTGCCCGGTCACGAAGGTCACCGACTGGGCATACTCCCTGTGGGTCAGGGGAATACCGGCGTAGGCGGCACAACCTGAGGCGGCGGTGATGGCGGGTATTACCTGAAACGGGACCCCTTCCGCTGAGAGGGTGTCGATCTCCTCGCCGCCACGCCCGAAAATAAACGGGTCTCCGCCCTTTAGCCGCACCACCCGCTTGCCCGCCTTCGCCAGGCGGACCAGCAACCGGTTGATCTCTTCCTGGCGCATGGCATGACGATCCCGCTCCTTGCCCACGTAGATGCGTTCGGCGTCCCGACGGGTCAGTTCCAGGATGGGTGCGGCCACCAGCCGGTCGTGCACCACCACGTCGGCCTGCTGCATCAGGCGCAATGCACGAAAAGTCAGCAGATCCGGGTCTCCGGGGCCCCCGCCCACCAGATAGACTTCCCCGACGGATTGGGTCTGGCCGGATTCAGCGAGCGCCTGCTCCATGGCGATTTCAGCGTCCCTCATGTGTCCGGCGAAGACACGCTCCGCCACACCACCCTCCAGTACCTTCTCCCAGAATTGCCGCCGGTCGGAAGGCTTTTGAAATCGCTCCTTGACACTGTCGCGGAAACGAAGCGCCAAGTCTGCCAGGTGCCCGTATCCCGCCGGAATCAGGGTTTCCAGGCGTGAGCGAATCAGTCGGGCGAGGATCGGTGATGCGCCTCCGGTGGATACCGCAGCCACTACGGGCGATCGGTCGATAATGGAGGGAATGATAAAGGAGCAGAGTTCAGGCTGGTCGACCACATTGACCGGGATCCGGAGCCGGGAGGCCTGCTCGTAGACCTGCCGGTTGACTGCCGGGTCGTCGGTTGAGGCAATGACCAGATGACAGTCGTTCAGGTCATCGACAGCGTATTTCCGCGCCTCTTGTTCGATGAACCCCCTGTCCAGCTCGGATTTCAGGCTGGGGCACAATTGCGGTGAAACCACGCGTACGCGGCCCCCGGCTTTTAACAGCAACGACGCCTTGCGGGCGGCGACTTCACCCCCCCCGACCACAAGACAGAGCTTGCCTTTGATGTCGATGAAAATAGGTAAAAAATCCATGCAGGGCGGTATCTCCGGGACATTGATCCGGGCAAGGCGCGAACTCTAACACGGGGTATGCCCGGGAACAATCCAGTTATATCGTTTCTTGCTAATATTGCCTTTTCAGTAGTATACTAAAAAGCTAGGTTTTATCATTAAACGGATTCTATTCGACGTGGTAAAAGAGATCGATTCTACGGAACTCAACAGTCGGCTTTCGTCCGACGAAGGCCCATACCTCCTGGATATCCGCAGTGAGGCGGAGGTGGTGCATGGCATGCTGCCCGATTCCACCCATCTGCCCATGCACCTGATACCCCTGCGAATGAACGATTTTCCCAAAGACAAGGAGATCGTACTTTACTGCCGCAGCGGTGCCCGATCTTATCACGCCTGCATGTATTTGATGCAGCAGGGGATGCAGAACGTCATCAATCTCAAGGGTGGAATCATAGACTGGGCGAGGCAGGGATATCAGATAGTCGCGTACGGCTGAAGGAACCGCCACGGCGCATTATCGCTTGCGTTCCTGGTGCTTTAGAATATAAGATTAGACTGATTTTCCGAATACCAAAACCCAACTTGCCCTGGAGGTTGAATATGGCTGATTTCGATCAAGAATTGGATGCTAGCGGGCTAAACTGCCCTCTGCCGATTCTGCGAGCAAAGAAAACCCTGGCTCCGATGGAAACCGGACAGGTGCTGCACATCATCGCTACGGACCCCGGCTCGGTCAAGGATTTCGAGGCCTTCTCGAAGCAGACCGGAAATGAGCTGATGGAATCAAGGGAAGAAGGCGGTAAGTTCCACTTCCTGATCAAGAAAGCCTGATTACTGATCTGGTATCGACCCTCGACAACTCTGAGCAAGAGGAGATTCAGATGCAAGAGAAAAAATTAGCAATCATAGCGACCAAGGGTTCTCTCGACTGGGCCTATCCCCCCTTCATTCTGGCCTCTACCGCTTCCGCCCTGGGCTATGAAACCGAGATCTTTTTCACCTTCTACGGGCTGCAACTGTTGAAAAAGAAGCTGTCCCTCGAAGTTACCCCGCTGGGCAATCCCGGCATGCCCATGCCGATGAGCATGGACAAGTGGTTTCCCGTGATGTTGACGGCACTGCCGGGCATGCAGGCAATGATGACCAGCATGATGAAGAAGAAGATGGCGGACAAGGGTGTCGCCAGCCTGGAGGAACTCCGGGAACTCTGTCAGGAAGCCGAGGTACGGCTCATTGCCTGCCAGATGACCGTGGATCTGTTCGATATGCCCACTTCGGAGTTTATCGAAGGCATCGAGTACGCAGGTGCCGCCCGGTTCTTCGAGTTCGCGGGCGAGAGCGATATCTGTCTCTACATCTGATTTATTCAGGCAGCGCTGAAACTACAAACCCCATCCCCTGGCAGAAGGGGGTGGGGGTTTTTTTGTGGTATCAGAATTTGTACTCCAGGCCGACGGTCAACAGATAGGCCCGGGCGTCCTCGAATTCGGCCCCGGCCGCTAGCAGCCCATTGACGGTATTTTCCCCCGGCGCAAGTGTCAGCTTGTCTTTTCTGTCGTAAAGGAAGGCAGCTCCCAGGCTCAATGCATCGGAGTGCCTGTAACGGGCTCCAATGGAATAGATCTTGGCGTCGGAGTCAGGCAACTCGAATCCGATGGTCTCTTTGGGTGCGGGCGATTCGTCGTAGGCGAAACCGGCCATCAGTGTCCACTTTGGATTCAACTGATGGGTGACACCGATGCGGTATGTGTTGGTGTCATCCCAGTCTTTGGGAATCGGGTCGTCGAATACGGGGAGCTGTGGCGTAGAGTAGTCGAAGTTGAGATTGTCGTACGCTGACCAGTAATTACGCTCGTAAGTGAATTCCACCGTTGTCTTTTCCCCGAACGTGTATGCCGCAGCCAAGGCAAGCGTAGCGGGGATTGGAACACTGACTGAAGCATCACCCATATAGATCGGGCCGGCAAAGGAGAACAGATCGGCGTAACCCTCCACGTCCAGGTTGACCTTTGATCGATAAGTGGCGGATAGGTTCAGGTCCTCAGTTGCACGAAGATGTGCAGCCAGATTCCAGCCGAAGTCCCAGGAGTCCCCTTTCATCGTGCGGCCGACGGGGACGCCAATAGAGAGGTCTGGGACGCTCTCCACCCGGCCCTTGGTATAAACCGCGCGCACCCCCCCACCGATAGAGAATCTGTCGTTGATCTTGTAGCCCATGTTGGGGTTGATCTCGATGGTTTCCAGTGTGAATTCCTGGGCGAAGGCCCGGCCCACGCCCTTCCACCGTTTGGAAAGGCCTGCCGGAACCACTGCGGACAGGCCGAATCGCGCATTGCCAAAAGACGGGCTCACATAGTGAAAAGCGGGCAGGATGAAATTCTCGGTTTTGGTCGAGTCGCTGAATCCTGGGGGACCCGTATAGTCGATGGAGGAGAGATGTACCCAGGTCAGATCCCCCTCCAGCATCGCCCGGTCTTCATTGAACACCATTGCAGCAGGGTTGTAGTAGGAGGCATCCGAGCCATGTGCATTGGCAACGTAGGCCCCGGCCAGCGCGGTCGAGTTTATCGACTGTTCCGGAATCTTGTAGGCGGCGGCCATCGGTTGGGATGACATCGCCGCCAGGGTGCAAAACAGCAGACGCTTTTGCATTTTCATAGTACCAACACCCCTCTGGCTAATTGTTTTTGTATCCCGAAAATCCTAAGGGAATCTAACACCTTGCGCAGGCTTCCACAAGAGATGGCTGGCGTTCCCATTGAATCCCACAGGGGAAAATCCGGGGTGGACGAGGCGGGTGGGAAGCAGTGTTGAGATTGCTATTTATTAGAAAAACATGGTATAAAGACAGCTTATTGGGCCCTAAACATAGAAGTGGGTAACCTGCATGGCAGATCGACGACTTCAGGTCTTTTTCACCGTTGCCCGTTTATTGAGTTTTACCAAAGCGGCGGAGTCGCTGCACATGACTCAGCCCGCCGTGACTTTCCAGGTTCGGCAACTCGAAGAATACTTCAACACCCGTCTTTTCGACCGCACCCACAATCGCATCAGCCTGACAGACGCCGGCGCCCGTGTATATCAATACGCGGAAAAGATCTTCGAACTCTATTCGGAACTGGAGAGTTCGGTGCGGGAGATGACCGGCGAGATCAGCGGTTCGCTGACTATCGGGGCCAGCACCACCATAGCGGAGTATATGCTTCCGGCGCTGTTGGGTGATTTCAAGAAGAAGTATCCCGATATCAATATTCACCTCAAGGTTTCCAATACGGACGGCATCGTCTCCATGGTGGAGAACAACAGCATCGATCTGGGCGTGGTGGAGGCGTCGGTCACCAACAAAAATCTGGTGGTGGAGCAATGCCGCCCGGATCACCTGGTTGCGATCGTGCCGCCCGGTCATCCGGAGGCGGAGCGGGAAACGCTCACTTACGAGGCGCTGATCAAATACCCCTTCATTTGCCGCGAAGAGGGATCCGGCACCCGCGAGGTGATCAGCGAGTATCTGAATGCCGTAGATTGCAGCGAGGATGCTTTGAATGTCTCCATGGAACTGGGAAGCCCCGAAGCGGTGAAGGGGGCGGTTGAGACCGGCATGGGCATCTCGGTGGTTTCCCTGGCCACCGTTCAGAAGGAACTCAGGCTGGGGACGCTGGTGGCCATCAACCTGGATCCGCCCATGGACAGGCCGTTTTCCTTTGTTCGCCAGAAACAGAAGTTTCGCGCCAGGGTGATGGAAGAATTGCTCGAGTTCGCTCAGAATTACTGTAGGGAACATCAGGAAATCTGATCCGGCGTTCTGCCGGGGCTGCAAAAAATCGGCAGGGTACTAAGAAACTCCCTTGTCGTGGATCCCGGAGACTATTGCCTTGGTACCAACCAAACGAAATGCTTCTCCGAGCCAGAAGAGGCTCATCAAGATCTTTGTGGCCCTGAACGATCAGGACAAGGCAGCGTTGTTGGCTTTTGCCGAGTTTTTGAAAGCCCGGGCCGCAGAAATCGAACCGGAAGCTCCCGGTCCGCCTCCTGAGCCCAAGTCTATCCCGAGACCCCGAAGGGAATCCGTAGTGGGTGCGATCAAGCGCTTGTCCAAAACCTACTACATGCTCGATCGCTCGACCCTGTTCAATGAGACCTCCTCCCTGATGACCTCCCATGTCATGCAGGGGCGGGAGGCTGCCAAGGTCATTGACGATCTCGAGACCCTATTTGCCAGGCAGTTCGAAGAGTTCATCTCTTCCGCGGAC
>JAHEHQ010000423.1 GCA_024644505.1 Gammaproteobacteria bacterium | reverse complement strand
ACGCCCGGATACCTGGCCGCACGAAGCCAGATTTTCCACCGTCCACTGGGAATCTGAGGGTTACTACAACTATTGCCCGCGCGACATCATGCTGGTCATCGGAGACCAGATTATCGAAACTCCCAATGTCATGCGCAGCCGCGCCCAGGAATCATTCAGTTATCGCACGATGCTGGTGGACTATTTAAAGTCAGGTGCGAAATGGTACAGCGCCCCCAAACCCATGTTATTGGACTCGCTGTTTGAAGTCGATCTGGAAAAACCCGCACCACGTAACGATGAACCGGCCTTTGATGCAGCAAACATACTGCGTCTTGGTCGCGATTTGATCTACCTGGTCAGCGGCACGGGCAACGAAATGGGAGGGCAGTGGCTGCAGACAGTTCTGGGCGATGGTTATCGGGTTCACTTTCTCAAGGATGTCTATTACGGCAGCCATATTGACTCAACATTCGTGGCTTTGCGTCCTGGCTTGATCCTTTGCAATCCCGCTCGAATCAATGATGATACCCTGCCCGAAATCTTGAAACAGTGGGAGGTCATTTACAGCCCGCCGATGGAGAATACCGGCAGATATGATGCCGACTACCTATCCAGGAGCATTGGCAGCGATTGGATCGACATGAATCTGCTCAGCATCAATCCGAATCTGGTCGTGGTAGATCAGGATCAGACAGCCTTGATCAAGCTCCTGGAGAAACGGGGTATTGACGTCATCCGCCTGAAGCTGCGCCACTCTAAAATGTTGGGTGGAGGATTTCACTGCATCACCCTGGATATCCGCCGAACAGGAACGCTTCAGCGATACTTTGATTAACTACCCTGCTTACGCCGTTATTTTGGCGGCCGCCTTCGTGGTGTTTCTGGTACTGACTTACCTGGCCTGGAGGCGGTACCTTTGGGCAGCGGAGCAAGTGCCGCATGGGCAGGCGGACCATTGCCAATACAGCCTGACGGATTTTTTTGGCGACCGGCATCTCGTAAATGTTCCGCATCAGAAAGGCGTCCAGTGGCTTACCGAGATCTTCAGCCGCTCCGCAAGGAGGTTTCCGGATTTCACGGCTCTACAGATTCCCCATACCGGAGAGTCCCTGACATTCGCCGAACTCGAGTCACGGGCTGAGAACATTGCCGCGGCCCTTTCTCCTTACCTTACGGGCCCGGACCAGGTAGTGGCTGTGGCCATGCCGCAGGATAACTGGCAAATCGTGGCCTCACACCTCGGCATTCTCAAGGCTGGCGGCACCTCGATGTTTCTCGACACCAGCCTGCCGGAAGCCCAGGTCAACCACATGCTCAACGATGCACGGCCGGTGGTCATAGTCACGCGGGGCGGGGACAGCTTTCGCGATCTGCCAACACTGAACGTCCTGACGTTGCCCGACAACATACCCCGAAGCGAACCACCACCCTGGCTGGACGACCCTGCACAGCGCCTGGCAACTCTCTTCTACACCAGCGGCACCACCGGGATGCCCAAGGGCGTGGAGTGCCCACATGCAGGCTATGTAAATCTGGCACTTAGCTACGCCGATTATTTCGATCTCATTCCAGGCATGGATGCGACCTCGCTCACTTCCTCGCTGGGTTACGACGGCAGCATCTCCGAGATGTACAGTGCCTGGGTATCGGGTTGCGCTGTCGTCATGCTGACCAAGGAGCAGATCAGGTCCGGCCCGGACCTTGTCCCCGTTCTGCGTGAGGCCGAGGTCACTGCGCTGTTCTGTCCCCCGGTGCTGCTTACCACCCTCACGCCAGACCCGGAGCTGGATCTGCCCTATCCACTGTGCCGCTACATCGTCCCGGCAGGCGAAGCCTTCCCAAGCGCACTGGTGGAGCCCTGGACGCGTGGCCGACGACAGGTCATCAACACCTACGGCCCGACGGAGGCGAGTACCGACACCAGCCGCCAGAGCCTGCGGCCGGGAGAACCCGTCACCATAGGCCCGCCCTTCCCCAACGTCACTTATGTCATTCTCGAAATCGACCAGCTCCGTCCACTGCCCCATGGCGAGGTCGGTGAGCTGTGCATCGGCGGAGCGCACGTTGCGCGCGGGTACCGCAACCTGCCGGAGCAAACGGCCCTTAAGTTCATCACGCACCCTCAATTCGGCCGCCTGTACCGTACCGGGGACAAATGCAGAATAGACATCGAAACGCAGCGCGTGCACTTCCTTGGCCGGGTCGATACGCAGCTCAAGGTGCGCGGTCACCGCGTCGAGACGCAACCCGTTGAAGACATACTCCAGACCCAGTTCGGAGAGATCGAGGCCGCTGTGCTGGACTGTCAGAATGAGGAGCTGGTCGCCTTCGTCACCGCACCATCGATCTTTAAAGCAGATATACAGGCAGTCGCCCCAGCTCCGGCGGACTGGGCGGCCCGATTGACCGAGACCCTGGGCAGGCAACTTCCACCGCCATCGGTCCCGACGAGGATCTTCCTGGTGGAGAGGTTCGTTATGAAGCCGGTGTCAGGAAAGATCGACCGGGAGTGCCTGCCCAACCTGTCTAACATGTTGACAAACACCATACCGGAAACAAAGTGGGCCGAGAGTGAATCCCCCACCGGCACCGATACGGATAGGGGACCGGACTGCGAGGAAGTGCTGGAAATATGCAGGGCCGTGTTTGATACCCCGTTGGGGTGGGATGATAGTTTCGCTGACAATGGAGGGCACTCCATCGTCATCGCACAACTGGCGCAGCGCCTGCAGGCTGCGGGGTGGAAGATACCGGTGCGGGCTTTGCTCAGCGACTGCGACACTGCGCGGAAAGTCGCTGATCGTCCACGGCAAGCCCGAAAAACCGAGAGTACACCCAAGACTGCATTTAGTGAAACCCGGAAAAAAATC
>JAHEHQ010000422.1 GCA_024644505.1 Gammaproteobacteria bacterium | reverse complement strand
AGAGCGTAACGCTCCGTTACCCCGCCGCAGACGGCAGCACCTACCAGCTCAATTTCATCGACACGCCGGGGCACGTGGATTTTTCCTACGAGGTTTCCCGTTCCCTGGCTGCCTGCGAGGGTGCATTGCTGGTGGTCGATGCCGCTCAGGGGGTCGAGGCCCAGAGTGTGGCCAATTGCTACACCGCCATTGAACAGAATCTGGAGGTGTTGCCGGTTCTCAACAAGATCGATCTGCCCGCAGCGGAGCCGGAGCGGGTCATCCGGGAGATAGAGGAGATCATCGGGCTGGAGGCGGAGCATGCCATCCGGGTCAGCGCCAAGACGGGTCTCGGCATACCGGAGCTGCTCGAGCAGCTGGTCGAGTTCATCCCTCCGCCCAAAGGGGACCAGGATGCTCCCCTGCAGGCACTGATCATCGATTCCTGGTTCGATTCCTACGTGGGCGTCATTTCGCTGATACGGGTGATGAATGGCGTCATACGGCCCAGGGACAAGATGTACATCATGTCCACCGGCCGGGTTTATCAGGTGGACAAGGTGGGCGTGTTCACCCCCAAACGGGAGGACAGGCCACAGCTGGGAACCGGTGAGGTGGGATTTATCATCGCCGGGATCAAGGAGATCGACGGGGTCCCCGTGGGGGACACCATCACCCTCGATAACAGACGCGCAGCCGAATCGCTGCCGGGATTCGAGGAGATGCGGCCCCGGGTTTTCGCCGGTCTCTACCCGGTGAACTCAGATGATTACCCGGATTTCAGGGAGGCGCTGGAGAAGCTCAAGCTCAACGATGCGGCGCTTCACTTCGAGCCGGAGACCTCTCAGGCCCTGGGGTTCGGGTTCCGCTGCGGTTTTCTCGGCCTGCTGCACATGGAGATCGTACAGGAACGCCTGGAGCGGGAGTACGACCTGGATCTGATCACCACCGCCCCCACGGTGATATACCAGGTGTTGCAGAACGACGGCTCGATCCTGCATATCGACAACCCGGCCGCGCTTCCCAACCCGGCCCATATTGCCGAGATCCGAGAGCCCATTATCGAGGCCCACATCCTGGTGCCCCAGGACTACCTGGGAAATGTCATCAGTCTCTGTATCGAAAAGCGGGGATCCCAGAAGAGCATGCAATACCTGGGGGGACAGGTGCAGGTGGCCTACGAGCTGCCGATGAACGAGGTGGTAATGGATTTCTTCGACCGTTTAAAATCCGTGAGCCGGGGTTACGCCTCTTTCGAGTATGAGTTCAAGCGCTTCCAGGAGGCAGACCTGGTCAAGCTGGACGTGCTGATCAACGGGGAGATGGTCGATGCCCTGTCGGTGATCGTGCACCGGGACAATGCGGACAGCCGGGGCCGGGAACTGACGGTAAAGATGAAGGAACTGATTCCCCGTCAGATGTTCGATGTGGCGATTCAGGCCGCCATCGGCAATAAGATCATCGCCAGGACCAACGTCAAGGCATTGCGCAAGAACGTCACCGCCAAGTGCTATGGTGGCGATATCACGAGAAAGCGTAAACTGTTGGAAAAACAGAAGGCGGGGAAGAAACGCATGAAGCAGGTGGGTCGGGTGGAGATACCCCAGGACGCCTTTCTTGCGGTCCTCAGGGTTGGAAAAGAGGATTGACCGGTTTATAAACCGGATACCCTCACCCACGGTAGAATACAGAGAACCAGATTTATGAATTTCGAATTCCAGACACTGCTCGTTTTCGCCACGTTGATCACCGGTGTCATCTGGCTGGTGGATGCCCTGGCTTTCGCCCCCAGGCGCCGTGCGGCGGCGGGAGACGGCGAGGTGAAGGAACCCGTACTGGTCGAGTACTCCCGCTCCTTTTTCCCCATTATCCTGATCGTGCTCCTGCTGCGTTCGTTTCTGGTGGAGCCCTTCCGCATACCCTCGGGGTCGATGATGCCCACCCTGCTGATCGGAGACTTCATTCTGGTCAACAAGTACACCTACGGCATAAGGTTGCCGGTGGTGGGCAGGAAGGTCGTGGAAATGGGGGAACCCCAGCGGGGGGATGTGGTGGTGTTCAGATACCCTCAGAACCCCAGCGTTGACTATATTAAGCGTGTGGTGGGCGTGCCGAACGATGAGATCTTCTATCAGGACAAGGTACTTTATGTCAACGGCGAGCCCCAGAAGCAGACGCCGCTGGGCCGCTACACGGGTGTCGGTGGCGGGGCCGGTCAAACCGGGGCCCTCAAGAACAGTGAGCAGCTGGACGAAATGAAGCATGATGTCCTGATCAATCCGATGGTGCCGGATTTCGGATTCGGCTGCCGGGTGTTGAGCCGCGGGCCTATTGTGATTCCCGAAGGTCACTACTTCGTGATGGGAGACAACAGGGACAACAGCAACGACAGCCGTTGCTGGGGCCTGGTGCCCGAGGAGAATCTGGTGGGAAAGGCCTTCGGCATCTGGATGAGCTGGGACAGTGATCGACCGGGTTTTCCCATAGCCTGGGATCGTATCGGCAACGGAATCGAATAACGGGAAACAGCGACTATGAAGATGCAACACAGACAACGGGGAATGACAGGTGCCGGTTGGCTGCTCGTGCTGGTCCTTATCGGCTTTTTTTCTCTTCTGACCATTAAACTGGCGCCCATTTACATGCAGAACTACACGATAAAAACGGTGCTGGCCTCACTGGAGGAGGAACCGCTGATAACCAAAAAAAGCGTCGGCGAGATACGCAAGATGATAAAGCGTCGGCTGAAGGTGAACGGCATTTACGAAATGGACAAGGACGCGATTACCATCACCAGGGATGGGGGTGTCACCACGGTGGATATCAGCTATGAAGTGCAGGAAAACATGGCGGGTAATATCGATTTACTGGTCTTTTTTTCAGACT
>JAHEHQ010000421.1 GCA_024644505.1 Gammaproteobacteria bacterium | reverse complement strand
CCCTTTCTTTCGGCGCCAGGCATTCAGTAGAAGGCATAGGCCCCATATCCCACCACCTGATTTCTGGGGCCGGCGGTATCTCCCGAGTTTCGCTGATCCAGTGTGGTAGCCGTGAGTCGATGGCGGCGGGCCGCGAGCAGGAGTCCGCTGACGGGGGTTTTCCCGCAGGCATGATGATAACTGAGGTCTTCCGGCCGCAATGCCTCGATGGCTCGCGAAGCCTCCGCATCCATTTTTCTTGCGGATTCATAATCCAGATAGTGGCTGAGATCGGAACTGACCAGTATCAGTGTCTCATCGCCACCCCATAGATGCTCCAGCACCTCATCGATCTCTTCCGGACTCGCATCACTGACCAGTAGGGGCAGGATGCGGAATGATGGGAGTGTTTCCTGGAGAAAAGGCAGATGTACCTCGATGCTGTGCTCGTTATCGAACGCCTGGTCAAACAGGTGAACCTGGGGCAGATCGGAAATACTCTGGATTGCCCCCCGATCGACCTCTATGTCCCCCAAGGGGGTTTTGAAAAAATCCGCGCTGCTCAGCGCAAGGCCCTGGAAAGCGATCCTGTGAGCCGGCGCCAGTATCACCACTCTGGAGATGCGATCGGCAACTTGTTCGAGTTGGGCATAGGCGCTTCCGGCGATCGGACCGGAGTAGATATAGCCGGCATGGGGGGCGATGAGCGCCTTGGGAGGCGGGGTGTGGTCTGCGCTGGACTCGGAAATGAACCGTCTCACCTGCGTGCCCACCTCTTCGGCGTCGGCAGGATAGAACAGACCTGCAACCGCGGGGGTACGTATTCCAGACATGCTTCGCATCTCCTTTCTGCAACCTACTTATAACAATGTAACCGGACAGGTGAAAAATCAAGGGACGACCCGATCTATAATATAAGGCAGAGGTAAATCAATGTGGAGCTTCGATGGATACTGTTAGGATTGACTCGCATCCCACCGAGTACTGGCACCTGCTGGATGACGGCCGTGTACAGTGCGACCTTTGTCCCCGGGAATGCAAGCTGAAGGAGGGACAGCAGGGGCTTTGCTTTGTGAGAGCCTGTGAGGGGGGTGAAATCGTTCTCACGACCTATGGCAGATCCAGCGGATTTTGCGTAGACCCCATAGAAAAGAAGCCGCTCAATCATTTTCTGCCCGGAACCCCCGTGTTTTCCTTTGGCACGGCCGGATGCAATCTGGCCTGCCGATTCTGCCAGAACTGGGACATGAGCAAATCCCGGGAAATGGACACCCTTGCCGATGCCGCATCACCTGAGGCGATTGCCAGAACAGCGGCTGACCTGGGTTGCAGGAGTGTCGCCTTCACCTACAACGATCCCGTTATCTTCCTGGAATATGCGATTGACACGGCCCGGGCCTGCCACGATCTGGGCATCAAAACCGTGGCAGTCACGGCGGGTTATATCTCTCCGGAACCCCGGGGGCCCTTTTTCCGCCATATGGATGCCGCCAATGTCGATCTCAAATCCTTTAGTGAGAGCTTCTATCACAAACTCACCGGTGCCCACCTTCAACCGGTGCTCGATACCCTGATCTATCTGGTGCGGCACACCGATGTATGGATCGAGCTTACAACACTGCTGATCCCGGGAAAAAACGACTCGAATACGGAATTGAACGAGATGACACGGTGGGTGGTGGAGCATCTGGGCCCGGATGTTCCCATGCATTTTACGGCTTTCCACCCCGACTGGAAGATGCGGGACATACCGCCCACTCCCCCGGAAACCTTGAGCCGCGCAAGGGATCTCGCCCTGAGCAACGGCGTTCACTTCGCCTATACGGGCAACGTGCACGACAGCAGGGGAGGCAGCACCTGGTGCCCGGACTGCGGAACCCTGCTGATCGACCGGGATTGGTATCGGCTGGGGGAGTGGAATCTCACGCCTGAGGGCCGCTGTGATAACTGCAATGCACGAATTCCGGGGGTTTTCGAAGCTTCACCCGGGAACTGGGGTGCGCGCCGGCTGCCGGTGCGCATGGAAGGTGGCAGGTTCGCCTGATTTCAGTCCCGATAATAATCCCGGTACCAGTCCACGAAGTTCCTGATCCCTTCCTCCACCGAGGTATCGGGTTTATAGCCGGTATCCTTTACCAGGTCGGAAACGTCGGCGTAGGTGTCCGGTACGTCTCCAGGCTGCAGGGGGAGCAGATTCTTCTCCGCCTTTTTCCCCAAGCACTCCTCGAGAACCTCGATGTAATGCCGCAACTCCACGGGACTGTTGTTACCGATATTGTAGAGTCGGTAGGGTGCGCGACTGGTGGCGGAGTCGGGTGTGTCGCCGCTCCAGTCGGGGTTGGGCTGTGCGACCCGGTCGAGTGTTCGGATAACACCTTCCACAATATCGTCGATGTAGGTGAAATCCCGCCTGTGGTTGCCGTAGTTGAACACATCGATGGGTTTACCTTCGAGGATATTGCGCGTGAAAAGGAACAGCGCCATGTCGGGCCGCCCCCAGGGGCCGTAGACCGTAAAGAAACGCAGCCCCGTGGTGGGCAGGTCATACAGATGGCTGTAGGTATGGGCCATCAATTCGTTCGCCTTCTTGCTGGCGGCGTACAGGCTCATCGGGTGATCCACGTTTTGATGAACCGAGAAGGGCATGTCGGTATTGGCTCCGTAGACGGAACTGCTGGAGGCGTAAACCAGATGCTCCACACCATTGTGACGGCATCCCTCCAGTATGTTCCCAAATCCCAACAGGTTGGTGTCAATATAGGCAGCCGGGTTTTCAATGGAATAGCGGACACCGGCCTGGGCGGCAAGATTTACCACCCGGTCGGGTTTATGATCCGCAAAGGCCTTGGCGATGGCTTCCCGGTCCTCCAGGAATAGTCGCAGATCCGTATAGCCCGGATAGGCCAG
>JAHEHQ010000001.1 GCA_024644505.1 Gammaproteobacteria bacterium | reverse complement strand
AGGATTCCCTGTTAAGTGAAACATGAACTGGTGGTCCAGTCCAGGAACGAACCGATTATAGGGAGCCCTGTCCCGGCAAATCCTCCAGCCTGAATCGATTTTGCTCACACCACTTCCGGCATTTATACCGCGCCTTCACTTCTATTTGCTGAATCCGCGCGGCCCACTACTTGGTTAGTAGTTAGCGTCTGTCCAAAAGCACATGTTTTCCTGAAACCACGTCATACCGGCGAATGCCGGAAGATGCTGTTTCCGGACAGACACTCATTAGGTATTTGGTCGCTTGTACCGTGCAGGGGAGAAAGTGGAGAATAGTTTAGCTGTGCGGTTTATGGAGGCTGGGTCGATACCGTGTTATATACGGCTATAAGATAGCCGGGAAAGTGTATACAGAGGTATGCCCCATCAAGGAATAAGGGACGGGGCCATTTTTCCCCATGACCGCGTTGCACTTCGCTTATGTACAGGAAGTACAGTATGCCGCGGACGCATGGATGCGCAGGAGCCGCGAATGTACGGCGGGTACACTGCGCTCAGTGCGCCTTGTCCTGTGAAAAAATGGCCTCCGTCGATGAGTATCCGCATAGTGTTAACAGGCACTAATACAGAGGGTTAAAAAATTAAAGCTGGTATTTGTGGAATGATGAATGAACATTCTGATCGTTGATGACGAGGCGCCGGCGCGGCAGCTCCTGGGTTCGATGCTTTTGGACATGGGTGAGCCGTACCGCGTTGTCGGTGAGGCAGCCAACGGTCGTGAGGCCATTGAGTGCTGCCAGGCAATGGAGGTGGATCTGGTTCTGCTGGATATCAGGATGCCTGTCATGGACGGTGTCGAGGCGGCCGCGCGGATTGCCCGACTGGACAATCCGCCGGCGGTCATCTTCGTGTCTGCCTATGAGGAACACGCCCTCCACGCCTTTCAGGGGCATGCCCTGAACTATCTGCTCAAACCGGTTCGAAGTTATCGCCTCAAGAAGGCGCTGTACCAAGTGCAAGTACCCACACGGCCCCAGATCCAGGCGATCCAGGATCCGGTCAAGGACTATATCAGCACCGTTTACAGGGGTGGCATCAAGCGCATTCCCTTGGATGAAATTATCTTTTTTCGAGCGGATCACAAGTACGTAACCGCTTGTCATCCCGGGGGTGAGGCGCTGCTCGAGGAGAGTCTTAAAACACTCGAGGACCGATATGCCGGACGATTCGTGAGGATTCATCGCAATGCGCTGGTGTCGCAACAGCGCCTGATGGGTCTGGATAAGGAACCGGACGGGCGCTGCCTGGCACGCCTGGAAGGCACGGGTGAGCGTCTGGAGATCAGCCGGCGGCATCTTTCCGTGGTGCGTCGTCTGCTCAAAAAGGGTGTGTGAACAGCCACCGGCGGAGGGTTTCACGTTTCGTTAAGTTCCACGAATCGTTGTAATGATTTGTTACGAACAGGTCTATTAGAAAGGCATTAAATATATTAAATTCAATTAGTTAAAAGTTGGCATGGCATCTGCATTCTCTTAAGGGCAAGAGAGTTGCAATGATTATTTCAGAGGACTACGACCATGACCGACGCCGCCCTGGAAGTAAACAACCAGACAAACAGAGACTTTTTCGCATTTGCCCGGGAGCGGCGTTTCAATGACATGATCTCCCGCTACGAAACCGACATGAAGCGATACGCTTATTGGCTGGCCGGGGATAGGCACATTGCCGAGGACCTGGTGCAGGAGGCGTTGCTGAGAGCCTGGCGTTCGTTCGACAAACTCCAGAGCATCGATTCCGCCAAGGGCTGGCTGCTTACCATCCTGCGTCGGGAGAATGCGCGGCGCTTCGAGCGTTATCGCCCCCAGGAAGCAAGTATTCCGCTGGACGAACTCAAGGCCAGGGAGGCCAGTTACGACACTTCCACTGAAGCCTTCGTGCTGCGTCGTGCCATCGACAACCTGCCGGAGGAATACCGGGTACCACTGGTGAAACAGGTGGTGGAAGGCTACTCCCAGAAGGAGATAGCGGGTCAGATTGGTATCTCTTCCGCCGGTGTCGGCACCCGGCTGTTTCGGGCCAAGCAGAAATTGCGCGATACACTGGTTGCCTGAATGGCCCCTCACTCCCGGGAGTCCGATCAGCAGACCGCCAGAAAGCTGCTGATAACCGAGGATGACAAATCCCTGTTGTGCATGATGCGCTGGGAGTTCGAGGAACTGGGGTATCAGGTCACGACTGCCGCCAGCTGCGGCGAGGCACTGGACGCGATCTCGGAAACCCGGTTCGATCTCGCACTGCTCGATTACAATCTGCCCGACGGTGTCGGGACCGAACTGATGCAGCAACTGCACCGCCTGCAGCCGGGTCTGCCGGTAATCCTGTACAGCGGACTGGCTTCAGGGGGAAAGGCGTCTGAAGCCGAGCGCTGCGGTGCATCCCGATTCGTTGCCAAACCCATAGAGGCAAGGTCGCTCCATGCCATGTTCAACGCGATACTCGGCAAGGGCCAGATAATCACGTATTGATTCGCGTTTACTTACGCCAGTAAGTCGGTGACAGCAGCACCAGGAGCGTGAAGATCTCCAGGCGCCCCAGCAGCATGGCGAAACAGAGTATCCACTTGGCGGGATCGTTCAGGGAGGCATAGTTGACGCCAACGGTCGAAAGGCCTGGGCCCAGGTTATTGATGGAAGCCGCCACCGCGGAGAAGGAGGTCATCAGGTCCAGCCCGGTAAGGGCCAGGGCGAGATACATGGTCACAAAGCTGGCCACGTAGAGGGCGAAAAACCCCCATACGGCCTCTATCACCCGGGTACTGATGGTCTTGTCCCCGATGCGGATCGGGATCTGGGCGCTGGGATGGATCAGCCTGGCAATCTCACGCAAGCCTTGTTTGATCAGGAGCAGGAAACGGATGACCTTGATGCCGCCGCCGGTGGAGCCTGCGCAGCCGCCGACAAAGCTGGAAAACAGAAGCAGGATGGCAATGAAGCCCGGCCAGACCGAATAGTCTGCAGTTGTGAAACCCGCGGTGGTGCCGATGGAAACCGCCTGGAACAGGCCTTTGGTAAACGCCTCGCCCCAGTCGTGATAGGTACCGCCGAAGTAAAGTGCCGTGATGACCAGGACCGCCACCATCATAAGTACCAGAAGATAGAATCTGAATTCGCTGTCGAGAAAGTAGACGAATGGGCTGCGTTGGCGCCAGGCCACGAAGTGCAGCGCGAAATTGACGCCGGATATGAGCAGGAACACCACGGCGATCATCTCGATGAGTGTGCTGTCGAAGTAGCCCATACTGGCGTCATGGGTGGAGAAGCCGCCAATGGCAATGGTGGAGAAGGCATGCCCCAGGGCGTCGAACGGCGTCATCCCCGCGGCCCAATAGGCGGCGGCGCAGGTCAGGGTCAGGCCCAGATAGATATACCAGAGCGCCTTGGCCGTCTCGGTGATCCGGGGGGTGAGCTTGGAATCCTTCATCGGCCCCGGTGTCTCCGCCCGATACAGCTGCATGCCGCCGATGCCCAGCATCGGCAGTACCGCAACCGCCAACACGATGATGCCCATGCCGCCGAGCCACTGCAGCTGCTGTCGATAATAGAGAATCGAACGGGGAAGCAGGTCGAGGCCCACGATAACGGTGGCTCCGGTGGTGGTCAGGCCCGATATGGATTCAAACACGGAGTCGGTGGTGCTCATGTCCGGGCGAATGGCGAGCATGAAGGGCAGCGCCCCCATGAGGCCGAGCACACCCCAGAACATGACGACGATCATGAATCCGTCACGAAGCCGCAGTTCCCGTCTGTATTTTCGTACCGGCATCCATAACAGGGCACCGGCCAGGAAAGTGAGTATCAGCGCCGAGCCGAACGGTGCCGCCGCACCGTCCTGGTACCAGACCGACACCACGAGCGGTGGCACCATGGTGATGCTGAAAAGCATCAGGAGGATACCGAGAATGCGTTGTACCGCGCTGAACTGCATGGCCTATAGAAAAGTGATGCCGACCTGGAACAGGCGCTCTACTTCCGAGATATGGCGCTTGTCGATCAGGAACAGGATCACGTGGTCCTCTGACTCGATGACTACGTCGTGATGGGCAATCAGCACTTCTTCACCCCTGACGATGGCGCCGATGCTCGCGCCCCTCGGCAGCGTGATCTCCTCGATGCATCGACCCACCACCCGGGATGACGAGATATCCCCGTGGGCAACCGCCTCGATCGCTTCCGCAGCGCCGCGGCGCAGCGAATGCACCATCACCACGTCGCCCCGGCGAACGTGGGTCAGCAGCGTGCCGATGGTGGCCTGCTGGGGGGATATGGCGATGTCTATCTGGCTGCTCTGCACCATGTCCACGTAGGCGTGCCGGTTGATGAGCGCCATCACCTTGCGGGCCCCCAGCCGCTTCGCCAGCATGGCAGACAGAATATTGTCCTCATCGTCGTTGGTTACGGTGCAGAACACGTCGGTGTTCTCCACACTCTCCTCCAGCAGCAGGTCTTCATCCGCCACGTCGCCATGCAGCACGATGGTCTTCGGCAGGTCCTCGGCGATTGACTCCGCCCGGGTTTTGTTCTTCTCGATCAGCTTTACCTGATACCTCTTTTCCAGGGCCCCGGCCAGGCGTTTGCCGATGTTGCCCCCCCCGGCGAAAATCAGACGCTTGTAGGGTGTTTCCAGCTTGCGCAGCTCACTCATCACCGCCCGGATGTTGTGGGTCGCTGCGATGAAGAACACCTCGTCGTTGATCTCGATGACCGTATTGCCCTCGGGCTGGATGGCGCGACCCTTCCGGTAGATTGCGGCAACCCGCGCATCGATATTGGGCATGTGGTCGTAGAGCGTGCGCAGCTGATGCCCCACCAGCGGACCGTCGTGATAGGCAATCACCGCCACCAGCCTTACCCGGCCGCCGGCAAAATCCAGAACCTGCAGGGCACCCGGGTTCTCGATGAGACGCATGATGTAATCTGTGACGATCTGTTCCGGGCTTATCAGCACGTCCACGGGGAGGGCCCCTTCCGCAAAAAGCTGGGGATAGCGGGTAAAACCCGATTCCCGCACCCGTGCGATCTTGGTCGGTGTGTGGAAAAGGGTGTAGGCCACCTGACAGGCAACCATGTTGGTTTCGTCGCTGTTGGTTACCGCGAGGATCATGTCCGCATCCTCGGCACCGGCGCGAAGCAGTATATCGGGATGGGCGGCGTGTCCCAGCACCGTACTCAGGTCGAGCCGGTCCTGAAGCTCCCGCAGCAGTTCCGGGTTTGTGTCCACCACCGTTATGTCGTTGGCCTCCGAGGCCAGATTACTGGCAACGGAGCTGCCCACCTGACCGGCGCCGAGAATGATTATCTTCACTTTTTGTTAAACCCGGCCAATGATTTTACGATTCGCTGGTTCCGGCTATTTCCTGTCCTTGATTTCGATATTCAGGGAGCGCAGTTTGCGATAGAGATGGGTGCGCTCCATCCCCGCCTCGGATGCCATCCGGCTGACATTGCCCGACTGTTTGTGCAGTTGATACTCCAGATAGGCCTTCTCGAACTGCTCCCGGGCCTGGCGCAGCGGTTGATCGAAGGAGACGGGAAAACCGGCTCCCTCGGTTCCGGGAAGCCCCGTTCCTCCGATGGCCATCTCCACTTCGTTCTGAGTGATCTCTTCCCCGGCACCGAGTATCAATAACCGTTGTACCAGATTTTTCAACTCCCTGATGTTTCCGTGCCATTGATGGTTGCGCAGAAAATTCTGAGCGCTCATATCGAATCTGCGGTAGGGCAGTTTTTCATGCTCGACGAAATAGTCCAGATAATAGTTCAACAGATCCGGTACGTCTTCGCGATGGTCCCGCAGGGGTGGTATATGAAGCGGCACCACGTTGAGATAATAAAACAGATCCTCCCTGAAATTTCCCGCCTGGACCTCGTCCTCCAGTTTACGCTGGGTCGCGGCGATGATCCGGACATCGATCTGCACGGGCTCTACACCGCCGACGCGCAGAAAGGAGCCGGATTCCAGGGCGCCCAGAAGCTGGGCCTGGGCCTCGATGCCCATGGCCGCCACCTCGTCGAGAAACAGGGTGCCTCTTCGCGCCTGCTCCAGGGCGCCGTAATGAATATGACCCCCTTCCTCGCTGCCGAACAGCTCGCGCGCTGAATTCTCCTTTGCGATGGAAGAAACACTCACCTCGATGAAGGGCAGGTCTCGGCGCGGACTCTGGGAGTGCAGATATCTTGCGAAGGTTTCCCGGCCGCTGCCCGGTTCCCCGGTGATCAGCACCCAGGTTCCGTGTTGGGCAATGCGCTTGACCTGCTCTCTCAGGCGCTGAATTACGGCGCTTTTGCCCGTCGGCTCGACCACCGGCTGGCTGTGGCGCCGCAGGCCGATATTCTCCTGTTGGAGCTTGTCGGCCTCCAGGGCCCTTTCAACCGTAAGCAGGAGCTTTGCCAGTGACAGGGGTTTTTCCAGGAAATCATAGGCCCCGAGCCGCGTCGCCTCCACGGCGGTTTCAACCGTACCGTGTCCCGACATCATGATGACCGGACAGGGCAGGCCGTCGTCCTCGGCCCATTCCTTGAGCAGCGATATACCGTCGATGTCCGGCATCCAGATGTCCAGCAGCACCAGATCGGGCCGGCGATCACGCAATGCCTGCCTGGCGGCAGTCCCGCCGTCCGCGGCCACAACGGTGTAGTCCTCATCCTCGAGGATCTCCTTTACCAGGCCCCGGATATCCGGTTCGTCGTCAACCACCAGGATGTGGGAGGTACTCATTTGTTTTTGCTCCTGACCGGCCGCAGGGCCGGTTCGTCGGTCAGCCTCTCCCGCGAAACCGGCAGCGGCAGACGGAGTGTGATACAGGCGCCGGAGCCGGCCCGGTTCTCGGCCCTTACCAGGCCACCATGCTCTTCGACGATCTTTTTCACGATCGGCAGTCCCAGGCCCGTACCCTTGACTTTGGTGGTCACATAGGGCTCGAACAGGTGGGACAGGGTGTCATCATCGAACCCCGGGCCATTATCTGCAACCCTGAGTTCGATCAATTGATAGTCTGCCGAGTGTACCAGCCCGGTCGTTACCTCGATCCTGGGGTGTTTCACGTCGGACACCGCCTCCTGCGCGTTCTTGACCAGGTTGTGTATCACCTGGCGCAGACGCACCGGATCTGCCTCGATACGGGCTACCCCGGCCTCGAGCCGGGATTTGAACAGGGATCTCAGACCCGCGCTGTTGTACAGGTCAAGAACTTCCTGGACCAGTCTGTCGAAAACCAGGGATTTCAGGTTCATTGTCGAGGTGCGTGCATAGTCCGAAAAGGCGTTGACCATCTCTTTCATCGCCTCGACCTGCTGGACGATGGTATGGGTCGCACGGTCCAGCACTTCCGCCTCCTTGGGGTCCATTTTTTTCAGGTACTTGTGACGCAGCCGCTCTGCGGAAAGCTGTATGGGCGTCAGTGGATTCTTGATCTCGTGGGCCAGCCGCCTCGCCACTTCACCCCAAGCGGCGTCTCTCTGGGCCTGGATAAGGGTGGTGATGTCGTCGAAAATCAGTACGTAACCCGAGGCCTTGCCATCCGGAAGTGCCAATGGCGTGCCCCGGCACAGGAGCACTATTCTCCCGTCATTGCTGAATAACGTGAGTTCCTCGCGCCACTCCTTCATTTTCTCGCTGATCACTTCCCGGATGGCATCCACGAACTGTCCCAGCAAAGGGCTCGCTCCTGCAAGTTCATCCAGGGGACGGTTGAGATAGTCTTCAAGCCTGACCTGCAGAATGTCGAGGGCGGCCTGATTCGTGGTGCGTATGTTCCCCTTGTCATCCAGGGCCATCACGCCCGACGAGAGGCTGCCCAGTACGGTCTCCAGGTAGCCCCTCTGGGCTTCCACCTGACGTTGGCTGTCGGCGGCCTCGTCCCTTGCCTGGGCGATGCGCCGCATCATGGTGTTGAAAGAGGCAACCAGAAATCCCAGTTCATCCCTGGCCCGCGGCAGGGGGAGTTGGGTGTCGTAGTCGCCCTTCGCAACTGCCCGCGTACCCTCGGCGATATCCGTGATGGGCGCCACCAGCCGCCGCGCCGAAAAGATGGCCGCCCAGACGGCCGTCAGAAGCCCGAACAGCAGCACCAGCGCCAATGCCATGGTGAAGGTCTGTTTGAGGCTCTCCCGCAGGAACGACAGCTCCTTATAGCGGTTGTAGGCTTCCTGTACCGTTTCGGTCAAATGAGAGAGATTCAGGGAAGTGGGATAGAGTGCCTGCAGCAGCAGACCCCGGTTGGAGTCGCCGATAACCACCCGGACCTGCAGTTGAGCCTCTTCGCCGCGGGTGGGGTCCAGGCCGACGAAATCCTCCCCGCCGCGCACCTGTTGCAGTATGGTGCTGTCGGGTTCCTCGGGCACCAGTATTGTGGGGTCGATGTTGCTGACGGCGACCAGGCGGCCGGAGGGCTCCAGCAGAGCCAGTTCGGTTGCTCCGTATTTCTCCCTCAGGTCCTGAAGGCTGAGGCTCAGTCCGGCCACCGATATCCCGCTCAGCTCCTCCATCAGGCGCTGTGTACTCTTCATCCTTTCCCGCTTGTGAAGATCCAGTGAGGCTTGGCTCAGATTCAGGGCGCTTTCCATCGCCTGGTCGATCTGCACATCGAACCAGCTGTCGATGCCCTGCATGAGAAACTGTTGCGAGTAGTAAAAGACGACGGTTACGGGGACCACCGAAATCACCACGAATATCGCCACCATGCGCAGTGTCAATCTCGAACCGGCCGCCTGCTGTCGGTATCTGCTCACCAGCTGAAACAGGTTGATGGCGACCATGATCACCAACGCGAACAGGCCCAGGGCGGTTGCCAGCAGCAGCGGGACGAACAGCCTGCTCAGCTCCTCGGTGTTTTGAACCGCGCTGCTCATCAGGTGCAATGCCAGCATCATCAGCGCGAGCAGAATACCCACGGGAAGCGCCCGGCTCGTCAGACGCTTCAGGGCTCGAGGTGCCATTCGCTCCACTCGCTGTTCAGGCGCCAGGATGGGGTGACATAGGCGACGGGTCTTAACGGCAGGGGCAGGGACTCAATATCCAGTTTGGTGCGTACAGCCAGGATGTAGGTTTCGCCGGGTTCCATGTCGGTGCTGCGCAACAGCGGCAGGTCGGCGATGTTGCCCAGGGCATCGAGAGCCGAACTCTGGGTTGCAAAGTTCTGCTGATTCCCGGACTGCAGGTCCAGTACCTGATAGACCGAGGCCAGTGCGTGATAGCGGATCTGGTAGCGTGAGCGAAAATCGAGCAGGTCTTTTGTCCACACCCAGGCCCCCTTGCGGCGAATCTGCACATGTATCTCCAGGGTGATGGGCACACCGTTCTGCAGGGCCTCGAGTACGTTTTCGGAGAACCGGTATTCGATCTTGGCATTCATCAGGTAGGTGTCATCCACCAGTCTGGTGGAAAGGTCGTTCACCAGGAACTCTTCACCCTGGGAAGGCAGGGAAAGAAGCAGCAGAGGCACCAGTAACAGAAACCGAACCGCAGACGTTTTCAGGTTTCCATAAACCTCAGTCATTGCCCCGGTTTCTCCAGGCATGCGTAGTAGAACCCGTCCATGGTGGATTCGCCGGGCAGCGTCTGGCGCCCCGGATCCGTCGGATGCCCCCAGGCCGCGTCGATGGGCCGCAGCCGTGCCCCGCGGCCCTTAGACAGGAATCGGGACACCTGCCGTTGGTTTTCTTCGGGCAGCAATGAACAAGTGGCGTACAGCAACAGACCTCCCGGCTTGAGCAGCGGCCAGATCGCGTCGAGTATACGTGCCTGGGTTGCCGCGAGCGCGGGAATGTCGTCGGCTCGCCTTAGGAGTTTGATGTCCGGGTGGCGGCGGATGACTCCGGTGGCGGAGCAGGGCACGTCAAGAAGGATGCGATCATAAAGGGTTTCGGCCCAGTCTCCAATGGGCCGCGAGGCGTCACCTGCCCGGATGCCGGCCCGAAATCCCAGGCGGTCGAGATTTTCCCGAACCCGCTTCAATCGGCGCTCGTCAATGTCCACGGCCGTCAGCTCGACAGGGCCGGGGGCCGTCTCCAGGAGCTGTCCGGTCTTCCCCCCCGGGGCGGCACAGGCGTCGAGCACCCGGTGACCGGGCTGCAGGTCCAGTAGTCCCGCTGCCAGCTGAGCCCCTCCGTCCTGGATCGAGACCTGGCCTTCCCTGAAATTCGGCAGTGCATCCGCGGGCATCGGCTGGTCCAGGACAATGCCCGCATCGGTGTGGGGGATCGGTGAGGCCCCGATGGATGCCTCACCGAGCATTGCGAGGTAGTCCGCCCGGGTGGTTTTTTTCAGGTTGACCCTCAGGCTCATGGGCGGATGCAGGTTGTTCGCCTCCAGAACGTCCTGCCACCGGTCAGGCCAGGCGTTCCGCAGACCCTCAACGAGCCACGCCGGATGGGCCAGGCGGGCCTGGTCTGATCTGTCCGCCTCGACCAGCAGCCTTTCCCGCTCCCGGAGAAAACGCCGGAGCACACCGTTAACCAGACCCGAGGCCCATGGCTTTCCCAGACCCCGTGTGGCGTTGACCGTTTCCGCCAGGGCTGCGTGGGCAGGGATCCGCATATGGAGCAGTTGATAGAGACCAATGTGAATCAGGGCCAGGATGTCCCCGTCCTTTTTCTTCAGGGGTTTCCTGACCAGCAGTCGGGTGACCTGCTCCAGTCTCAACTGCCAACGTGCGACGCCGAAGCACAGTTCCTTGACCAGGCCGATGTCTCCGCGGGCAACATTGCCCATGCCCGTTTCAAACAGCATGGAGAGGGACTTGCCACCCGTCAGCTGAAACAGCAGCTGTGCTGCTGCGGCCCGCGGGTCGTGCTGGCCGGCCCCCCTGGCACCTCGGGCCTGTTCAGCCAAGCAGCACCCCGTCCAGCTTGCGGGCATTGACGAAATCCGCCGCGCTCATGGCGCGTTTCCCCGGCATCTGCAGCCTCATGATACGCAGCATCCCGTCCCCGGTGGCCACGTCGACACCTGCTCTGGTGGCCCTGACCACCGTCCCCGGCTGCTCGGTGCTTTGTTCGGCAAGCGTTGCCGATTCCCACACCCGAAGGGTCTTTCCCTGGAGATCGCATTGCGCCACGGGCCAGGGGTTGAAGGCACGAACCTGGCGATCCAGTTCCAGGGCGCTTCTGCCCCAGTCGATCCGGGCCTCGGATTTGTCCAGTTTTGCGGCATAGCAGGCCAGCTCATCTGCCTGGGGTTGTGCATCCAGTGACCCGTCCGCGATGCCGGGCAAGGCCTCCATCAGCGCCTCTGCCCCCAGCAGCGACAAACGGTCATGCAGGGTCCCCCCCGTATCTTCCCGGGCAATGGGGCATGATCTCTTGAGCAGCATGGGTCCCGTATCCAGCCCGGCCTCCATCTCCATGATGGTCACGCCTGTCTCCGCGTCACCCGCCAGCACCGCCCGCTGAATGGGTGCCGCGCCCCGCCAGCGGGGCAGGAGCGAGGCGTGGATGTTGACGCAGCCGAGTCGGGGGGCATCGAGAGCCCGCCGGGGCAGCAGCAGGCCGTAGGCCGCGACAACCATCAGGTCGGCGTCCAGGCCCTCCAACGCGGCGAGATCCTCCTCGGCCCTGAAATTGAGGGGTTGAAACACGGGAATACCCTGTGCCTCCGCGAGCTGCTTCACCGGGCTGGAAACCAGCTTCCGACCCCGCCCCGAGGGGCGGTCGGGCTGGGTATAGACAGCAATAACCCGATGTTCAGAGGCAATCAGCTCCCGCAGTGGCGGCACCGCGAAGTCAGGCGTGCCCGCAAAGATGATGTTCAGCTGTCTGCCATTGCCTCCCATCGCCGTCAGATCACTTTTCGTTCCGGTGACCTGGGTGCGCGTTTCTGCTTCTGGTCTTTTTCGAGCCGCTTTCTGATGCGCTGGCGTTTGAGGTTCGAGAGATAATCGACGAAGAGTTTTCCGTCGAGATGATCCAGCTCGTGCTGGATGCAGACAGCCAGCAGCCCGTCCGCCTCCATCTCGAAGGGATTGCCATCCCGGTCAAGGGCGCTGACTTTCACCTTCTCGGCCCGGATCACCGTCTCGTAGACATCGGGCACCGAAAGGCACCCCTCATCCATCTCCTCTTCACCCTGCTTATCCAGGATTTCGGGGTTTATCAGGCATAGCGGCTGGTCATGCTCCTCTGAAATGTCCATGACCACCACCCGCCTTGGATCATTGACCTGGGTGGATGCCAGCCCGATCCCGGGGGCCTCATACATGGTCTCCAGCATGTCGTCCACGAGCCGACGCACCGAGTCGTCCACGGTCTTGACCGGCTTCGCCTTATTACGCAGTCTGGGGTCAGGAAAATGAAGTATGTCGAGTATTGCCATCTTGTCTATCCGCTTTTAACTCAAGATCAGACCGGTTGCGGCCGCTGCAGTTCAAGTAAGATACTGCACCCCGGAACCCGCTTCCCGGGACCGGCGGTGATATTGAGAACCAACCAACAATTATGTTTAAAAACTGGAGCCTTACCCCGGGTTTTCCCTGCAGAAGGGCCAATATTCCGATAAGCTCTTATAGTACATGGATAATACAATTCAAGAACATTATGATAATACAGGATTCCATGCCGCCAAACCGGCTGGTCAACCTGTTTTTGTTGTAAGCAAGCTATCAAGGGAGCGGTCATGCCTTCATCCAAATACACGTTAGCCAGCCTTGTAATCGGCCTGTTCCTTGCCTGGTCAGCCTGGGCGCAATCGGATGTTGCCGTCAATCCTGCTCATCCGGACCGATACGTGGTGGTAAGGGGCGATACGCTTTGGGATATCTCGGCACGCTTTCTGCGCGAACCCTGGCGCTGGCCGGACGTATGGTATGTCAATCCTCAGATCCAGAACCCCCATTTGATCTATCCCGGCGATGTCATCGTGCTGACTTACGTGGACGGCAAGCCCCGTCTCAGCCTGGAACGGGGTTCCCTGGTCAAACTCTCGCCGGAGGTTCGCTCCTCCCCCCTGGACGATGCGATACCCTTCATTCCCCTGGATGCGATTAACCAGTTTCTTACCAGGCCCTATGTCATCGAGGGCGAAGACCTCGACTCAAAACCCTACATGGTGAGCTTCGGCCGGGAGCACCTGATGGGCAGCACCGACAACAAGGCCTATGTCCGTGCCATCGAGAACGACGAGGAGATCAGGTTCGACGTGGTGCGGCCGGGTGATCCCTACAAGGATGCGGACACCGGGGAGATCCTGGGGTACGAGGCGCAGTACGTGGGGAACGCGGAACTGCAGCGCACCGGCGACCCTGCCACTGTCCTGATGACCTCCGTGCAGATGGAGGTGAACATCGGGGATCGGCTGATCCCGGTTACCGAAGATGTGGCCATGGACTCCTTCTATCCGAAGGCGCCTTCCAGGCCGATTTCCGGCAGTATCATTTCGGTGCTCAACGGCGTCAGGGAGATCGGACAGTTCAATGTGGTGGTCCTGGACCGGGGCGAAAAGGACGGTCTGGCTGTCGGCGACGTCCTGACCATCAATCAGCGGGGCGAGAAGATCAGGGACCTGGTAAAGTGGGTGGATAACGTCCGCACCCATGTCACGCTGCCGGACGAACCCGCCGGCACGCTGTTAGTATTCCGCACCTTCTCGCGCGTCAGTTTCGGCCTGGTGATGCGTGCCAGCCGCAGCATCCACGTCGGGGACCGTGTCATATCGCCTGATCAGTGATCTAAAGAAAAGGCGGATTCATGGATGAAAAAGACCGCAGGTACTGGCTGGCACTGCAACAGGTGCCCGGCCTTGGGGCGCGCACCGTCGGCCGCCTTCTCGGTGAGTTCGAAAGCCCCCGGGAATTGTTCGAAAGGGTCCGAAAAAGTGCGCCAGGCCTTAATCTGAAAACGGAGTCGCTGGCATGGCTGCGCTCGCCGGACTGGTCAGCGATCAGCGAAGGGCTGGCATGGCTGGAGCAGCCGGGTCACCATCTCATCCCCATCGGGAGTTCCCGGTATCCCGATCTGCTGACCCGGATCGCGGATCCGCCCCCGCTTTTGTTCCTGAAAGGCGATCCGACGCTCCTTTCCAACCCGCAGATAGCCATTGTGGGCAGTCGAAACCCCAGCCATGCCGGCCGGCAGACGGCAAGGGAATTCGGACGCTACCTGGCGGCGACCGGGGTCGGGATCACCAGCGGTCTGGCCACGGGCATCGATGCGGCCGGCCACCAGGGGGCCCTCGATGCGGATGGCATAACCATCGCGGTGGCCGCGACGGGGTTGGACCGGGTCTATCCCGCAAGGCATCGCAGGCTTGCCCATTGCATCGCCGAACAGGGTGCCCTGGTCTCGGAATTTCCCCCGGGAACGCCGGCGAGGCGCCACCATTTTCCCCTGCGAAACCGGATTATCAGCGGCTTGAGCCTTGGGACCCTGGTGGTGGAGGCGGCCAAAAGAAGCGGATCGCTGATTACCGCCCGGCAGGCCGCGGAGCAGGGCCGGGAGGTGTTTGCCATACCAGGCTCCATACATAACCCCCTGGCCCGGGGTTGCCATGCCCTGATACGCCAGGGTGCCAAGCTGGTGGAGAGCGCCCAGGACGTGATAGAGGAGCTGGGGCCGTTGCTCTCCCATCTGCGTGGGACCCCCCTCCCGGAGGTGGACCCTCCGTCGGATTGTCCGCCCGAATGGGACACGGAGTACAAGCGGTTGCTGGGAGGTATGGGATTTGAACCCCTATCCATCGATCTGCTGATACAGCGAACCGGATTGACCGCGGAGTCAGTTTCCTCCATGCTTCTATTACTTGAACTTGAAGGCTATGTGTCACCATCGCCGGGTGGCAGGTACTGCCTGACCGGGAAATACCATGGGGAAACCGGTGGGGATGCGGAGGCGCTGCCGTGAAGGAAGTAACATGAATGAAAATGTTGTCGATATCCTGATATATCTCTACGAAAATTACATGGACAGCGAACAGAACCCCCCTTCGAATCAGGATGAGATTCATGAAGAGCTGGTGCAGGCAGGTTTTCCGGAGGGCGAGATAGACAAGGCCTTTCGCTGGATGGATGAACTGGCCCGCAGTCAGGGTTCCCTGGAAAATCGTGATCACGCAAGCCATGCCATCCGGATCTATACCGACGCTGAGTTGGGGCGTCTGGATGTCGAGTGCAGGGGGCTTCTGCTCTACCTGGAACAAAACGGTATCCTCAGCCCTTCCAGCCGCGAGCTGGTGATCGACAGGGCTATCGCCCTGGAGTCGATGCCCATCGGGGTCGAGGAGTTGAAGTGGATCGTGCTCATGGTACTGATCAACCAGCCCGGTCAGGAAACAGCCTTTGCACAGATGGAAGACTTGGTGTACAACGACATCCCCGTTTATCTGCATTGATCTGGCCGCCGGACGGCGGGCTTCAATTATCTCTTGAAAATTAAGGGTTTTGCCCAGAGACGGGAAAGCCCGGTGCGGCATGCCGCCCGCGGGGATGAGCCAATCATGAGTATCCGCACAGTGTTGACAGGCCCTATGCAATTTTTGTTTCCAATGGTGTCGAATATCAGATGAACCTTGTTATCGTCGAGTCCCCGGCCAAGGCCAAGACCATCAACAAGTACCTTGGAAAAGATTTCAAGGTACTCGCCTCCTATGGGCATGTCAGAGACCTGGTCCCGAAAGAGGGGGCGGTGGATCCCGAAAGCGGGTTCCGGATGAAATACCAGGTCATCGACCGGAACGACCGCCATGTGCAGGCCATCAGCAAGGCCCTCAAGGGGGCGGATGCCCTCTATCTCGCCACTGACCCGGACCGGGAGGGGGAGGCGATCTCCTGGCACCTCTACGAACTGCTCAAGAGCCGTCGTCATCTCAAGGACAAGACCGTGCACCGCGTGGTCTTCAATGAGATCACGAAAAATGCCATCCAGGAGGCCATAGAGCACCCGCGGGACCTGTCCATGGATCTGGTCAACGCCCAGCAGGCGAGGCGGGCCCTGGACTACCTGGTGGGTTTCAATCTGTCGCCTTTGTTATGGAAGAAGGTGCGCCGCGGTCTCTCCGCCGGCCGGGTCCAGAGCCCCGCGCTGCGTATGATCGTGGAGCGGGAAGAGGAGATCGAGGCCTTCCGGGCGCGGGAGTACTGGACCATCGAAGCGGATCTGAAAAAGGACCGTCAGGCGTTCAGCGCCAAGCTCCACACCTATCAGGGAAACAGGCTGGAGCAGTTCAGCATCACCGATGGCGAAAGCGCGGCCGCTGCCGAAAAAATACTGAACGATGCGGCGGGCGGCCGCCTGATCGTGGACAAGGTGCAGAAAAAGCAGCGCCGTCGCAACCCCGCCGCTCCCTTCACGACCTCGACGCTGCAGCAGGAGGCAGCGCGAAAACTCGGCTTCACCGCCCAGCGGACCATGCGCACCGCCCAGCAGTTGTACGAGGGTATGGATACCGGCGAGGGCGCGGTGGGCCTGATCACCTACATGCGTACCGACTCCGTCAATCTGGCGGACGAGGCGCTGACCGAGTTGCGAGCCTATATCGCGAACCGCTTCGATAACTCGCACCTGCCCGCGGAGCCGCGCCGCTACAAGACCAAGGCGAAGAACGCCCAGGAGGCCCACGAAGCCATCCGCCCGACCTCCGTGGAGCGCACCCCGGACAGGCTCAAGGACCACCTGACCCGGGATCAGCACCGGCTGTACGAGTTGATCTGGAAGCGGACCGTCGCGTCCCAGATGATCCACGCCACCATCGACACGGTCACGGTGGATCTCGCATGCGGTCAGGGCAACAGCTTTCGCGCCACCGGTTCGACCATAGCGAATCCCGGTTTCATGCTGGTATACATGGAGGGCGTGGATGATGCCAAGAAAACAGACGATGACGAGAAAATGCTGCCCCCTCTCAAGGAGGGTGAGGCGGTCTCGTTAAAGGGTATCCGGCCGGAGCAGCATTTTACGGAACCGCCGCCCAGGTACAGCGAGGCAAGCCTGGTGAAGGCGCTGGAAGAGCATGGCATCGGGCGCCCCTCCACCTATGCGTCCATCATTTCCACCCTCCAGGACCGGGAATACGTGGTGCTGGAAAAGAAGCGGTTTCATCCCACCGACGTGGGCCGGGTGGTAAACCGTTTTCTGACCCGCTATTTTGCGCGTTATGTGGACTATGATTTCACCGCCAGGCTGGAGGACGAACTGGACGCGGTCTCCCGGGGCGAGGAAGAGTGGGTCCCGCTGCTGAAGCAGTTCTGGCAGCCTTTCAAGGAGCGGATCGATCACACCCAGGACAACGTCAAGCGCAGCGACGTGACCCAGGAAGCGATGGACGAGGCCTGCCCCAAGTGCGGGAAGCCGCTGTCCATCCGTCTCGGTCGGCACGGCCGCTTCGTCGGCTGCACCGACTACCCCACTTGCGACTACACCAGAGACCTCAATGGCAACGCCAGAGAGCAGGAGGTGCCTGAAATCGTAGAGGGTCGCAAGTGTCCCGAGTGCGGTTCGGATCTGGTGATCAAGAAAGGGAAATACGGAAAATTCATCGGTTGCAGCAGCTATCCAGGCTGCCGCTTTATCGAGCCCCTGGAGAAGCCGGTGGATACCGGCGTGACCTGTCCGAAGTGCAATAAGGGTACACTGATGCGCCGCAAGTCACGGCGTGGAAAAATATTCTTTTCCTGCTCCACCTACCCGTCGTGCGATTACGCAACCTGGAACGAGCCGGTGGCGGAGCCCTGCCCCCGCTGCGGTTGGCCGATCCTGACCGTCAAGACGACCAAGACCAAGGGGACTTCCAAGGTTTGCCCCCAGAAGGCCTGCAGCTATTCAGAGCCTGTGGAGGAGTCTCAGGGCCTTATCAAGACAGAGGCCCCCCCGGTTTCCCGCCCATAGCCTGGTTGGAAGGTGTGCTCGCCGGCGGCAAGCGTCGGGATGGGGGGCGCGGAAATTCCGGTCGGCATATCCCCGTACGGGGGCGCCCCCGGCTTTGCGATTGGGTCTGCCGGATCTGACGACGCCAGGTTTTTCCGCCCGTCCCCCAGGTCTGCGGATCTAACCCCGTCCTCATTCGCCATAGTTTGCCGTTTGCCTGGAGAGGTCTGGTAGGCACCCCGGACTCCGTTTGTCGACAGAGAATGATCGGTGGTTTCCGGGCGGCTTTCTTCTCTTACCCCATCAAGGGCCGCGGTCCCTGCCGTTCTCCCGGTTCCCGCCGGTTCCCGGGGCGAGGGTGAGGAGTCGAAGGGTTCGACCACGCCGGGCAGGCTGTCCGCATCATCTTCCGCAACAGGGGCGGCCGGGGTTTCCGAAGATTTCAGGTCTGCTTCCGGTTCCGGCAGCGATACCGGTACTGTTGGGTCTATCCCATGGGGCGCTGTCTGCGGCTCCGTCCGGATTTCCGCGGTCTGGTTGGAGACAGGGGTGGCGGGAGCCGGTGCACGCCTGGCGTCTGCGTCGGTGCGCGCTGCCTTTGGGGTGTGTTGTTCCCAGCGTGTCCAGGGCCTGGTCCCCATTGGGCTGAAAGGCCTCCCCATTCTCATGCCGGGCCCGCTGTGGGGCATCGCGTAATAGGGGCGGAGCTGCCTGCCGGCAGATGGGCGCCAGGCTGCCCCGGGAGGCTGCCAGACCGGTCCGCGGTAGGCATAAACCGGCGGCCTGCCGTACCAGCCGGGCCGACCATAGGCGTAGGCGCGGGGCGGCATGGGTCTGTACACATGGCGCTGCCATCGGGCCGGGATGTTCTGGTTGCCCTGGCCATAATGGTGATTTCGGGTGCCGGGTCCCGGCATGCCGGGGTAGGGTGGCTGTATTCGATAGGGCTGTGCCAGGTATCGTCCCATGGGGGGATAAGGATATCTTGCGGCATGTCTGCGCGGATCTAAGCCAACGGCATGAACCGGGCCGGTGCCCCACCCGGGCCTGGGCATTCCCCATGGCAAGCTGCCGGGGGGGCTGAAGTGCTGTACGGGGCGCCATTGGGGATTGCCGTATCCTCTTTGGGCATGCGCCTCCCAACGGCGGGGCGGGGTATGACGCATAGGGTGGGGATGTGCATGGCGCATGGCGCGGGGGTTGTGCCGGATCGGGTAACCGCGACCCGGCATCGCATATCTTTCATATCGGTGCCGGGCAGGCATTTGCCCCACGGGCGCCGGAGGCCTGTAGGCGGGCCGCGGGGATTGCCGGAAATCCCGGTGGGTAACAGCCCGGGTTCGGTCGAATCGGTTTTCCGTGTATCCGGATGGCTTGTTAAGAGGGGAACACCCCATGCCCATTGCCGAGGCATTCTGGATGCCCAGCATCAGGGATCCTGCGGCGATGAAGAGCACAATGGTCTTTCGAGAAAATTGCATGGACTTATCCTCTTTATTTTCCGGCGCTTCGATCTTGATCGGCTTGGAGTATAGCACCGGGGCTGGGAATTAACCGCATTGGGCACGCACTGATGGAATACTGATTACCTGAGGTACAATACACCCATGGAGCAGGCCAGGCGTATTCTCAAGGATGTGTTCGGATTCGATGGGTTTCGCCACAACCAGGCGGAAGTGATCGAGACATTGATCAATGGGGGCGACGCCCTGATCCTGATGCCGACCGGGGGCGGCAAGTCCCTCTGTTATCAGATTCCCGCCCTGGTGCGGGAAGGTGTGGGTATTGTAGTTTCTCCCCTGATCGCATTGATGCAGGATCAGGTGGACGCCCTGCGCCAGCTCGGCATCTCTGCGGCCTTCCTCAACTCCAGTCTCGATGCCCGGAGCCGAAGGCAGGTCGAGCAGGATCTGCTCGACGGCGAATTGAGCCTGCTGTATGTGGCACCGGAGAGGCTGCTCATGCCCCAGATGCTGAGTATTCTCGATCGGGTGGAGGTCGCCCTGTTCGCCATCGACGAGGCACACTGCGTTTCCCAGTGGGGACATGATTTTCGAAAGGATTATCAGCAGTTGTCCGTTCTGCACGAACGCTATCCCCGGGTTCCCCGCATCGCCCTGACAGCAACCGCCGACATGCGCACGCGCAGGGAGATCGTCGATCAGCTCGATCTGCACAGGGCGGGACAGTTCGTCAGCAGCTTCGACCGGCCGAACATCCGCTACAGCATAGGCGAGGCGGTGAACGCCAAGAGCCAGTTGTGGCATTTCCTGGAGCGGGAGCACCCCGACGATGCAGGGATCATCTATTGTCTGTCGCGCAAACGTGTGGATGAGGTGGCGAACTGGCTGTGTGATAAGGGACGAACCGCCCTGCCTTATCATGCCGGGCTCTCCCAGGAGGAGCGCAGGCTTCACCAGGAGAGATTCCTGAGGGAAGACGGGTTGGTCATTGTTGCGACCATTGCTTTCGGTATGGGGATCGACAAGCCCGATGTGCGGTTCGTCGCCCACCTGAATCTGCCCAAGAGTGTGGAGGCCTATTATCAGGAAACCGGCCGCGCGGGCCGGGACGGTGAACCGGCGGATGCCTGGATGCTGTACGGGCTGCAGGATCTCATCACGCTGCGCCAGTTCGTTCTTGACACCGATGCCGAGGAGCAGTTCAAACGCATTGCCCATCAAAAGCTCGAATCCCTGCTGGGGCTCTGTGATCTGACCGGTTGCCGCAGGCAGGCCCTGCTGGCCTATTTCGGCGAGACCCGGCAAGAACCCTGCGGCAACTGCGACAACTGCCTGAGGCCCCCACAGACCTGGGATGCCTCCGAGTACGCACGCATGGCACTCTCCTGCGTCTACCGCACGGGCCAGGGTTTCGGGGTGAATTATGTGATCGACGTGCTGCGGGGAAAAGCGGATGAACGCATCCGCCGCAATGGCCATGACCGGATCAGTACCTTCGGCATCGGCGGGGAGCAGAGCGTCGCGCAGTGGCGCAGCCTGTTTCGTCAGCTGATCTCCCGGGGTTATATCGACATAGATCCGGGGGGCTACGGTGCGCTGCGCCTGAGCGGGACCTGCCGGCCGCTGCTGCGGGGTGAAACGGGGCTGCAGTTGCGCAAGCACAAGCCCAGGGAAAAACAGACGAAGAAACCGGCGAAACAGCCTCCGATACAAACCCGGAATCCGGGTTTGTTCGATGCCCTGCGAAACCTGCGCACCGAGATCGCCAGGGAGCAGGGGGTGCCCCCCTATATCATTTTCCACGACAGGACACTGCATGAGATGGCGGAACGACAGCCCGAGAACCCGGAGCAGATGCGCGGCATCAGCGGTGTGGGCGAACAGAAGCTCAAACGCTATGGAAGCCGATTTCTGGATCTGCTTCGCAGCCATTCTCTGGGTGAGGCCAGTACTCCGTCACTATTATATTGACGGAGTACCAGCATGGCCTGTGGACCGAAAATCAGGTATCTTTAAACGCTTTTCAAACTGATATTGAGCCGTAAAACAATGAGCAAACCTTTTGTCGCTATCCTGATGGGCTCGGACTCGGACCTGCCGGTGATGCAGTCCACCATGGATGTCCTGAAAAATCTCGAGGTACCCTTCGAGGCGAAGATCACCTCCGCCCACCGCACGCCGGACGCGACCCATGCCTATGTCAAGGATGCCGATGCCCGGGGATGCGTGGTGTTCATATGCGCCGCCGGGCTCGCGGCCCATCTGGCGGGGGCGGTTGCCGGTCTGACCGTCAAGCCGGTGATCGGTATTCCCCTGGACGCGGGGCCCCTGCAGGGTATGGATTCCCTCTTTTCGACGGTGATGATGCCGGGCGGTATTCCCGTTGCCACGGTGGCCGTGGGTAAGCCGGGTGCAAAGAATGCCGCTTACCTGGCCGCGCAGATCATGTCCCTGGTGGATCCGGCCCTGGCCGGGCGGGTCAAGGCGGATCGAGAGGCAAACGCCGAATCGGTGAAGGCAAAGGATGCCCAGCTGCAGGCAGAACTGAAGGGTTGAAAGGATTCGGTTCCGGCCGTATCAGGGAGGCCGCCCGTTCTGTTCGCCGGGGAGACATCATTGCCTATCCCACGGAGGCCGTCTATGGACTGGGCTGCGATCCCCTGGACGGTGCAGCGGTATATCGGCTGCTGGAGCTGAAACAGCGTCCCGTTGAGAAAGGGCTGATACTGATCGCGGCCCGCTTCGAGCAGTTGCGCCCCTATGTCGCAGAGGTGGACGAAGCACGGCTTAGGCCGGCGCTGGAGAGCTGGCCCGGCCCTCACACCTGGCTGCTTCCGGCAGCCCCGGCCCTGCCGGGCTGGCTGAGCGGTTCCCACGACACCCTGGCGGTCAGGGTCACGGCGCATCCGGTGGCCGCAGCCTTGTGTACGGCGTGTGACTCCCCCCTGGTTTCCACCAGTGCCAATCCGGCGGGACGGCCACCGGCACAAAATGCGCTGCGGGTGAGGCTGATGTTCGGGTCCGCCGTGGATTTCATCGTGCACGGCGACGTAAGCGGGGCGGACTCACCCACCAGCATTCGGGATCTGAGGACCGGCAAGCTGATCAGAGCATAAAAAAAGGGCTCATCTGGGGAGAAGATGAGCCCTGAAAGCGCCATTTTTGTGGCGCCGGAGGAGGATCAATTGAGCCGGAGTCCCTCGGTGACCGGTAAACTGCACCGGTCACCGAGGCCCCTGAGTACGAGTTCAAAACAACCCGTAATACTTGATATGGGTGTCGGCAGGCAGAGGGAAAACTTTAGTGATATTTGGCCGACAGCAGGTCGAATGAATTCGACCCTACAGTTTCGCCAACAGCCTCCTGGTGGGCGACCCACTAGAGCTGCTGCCCGGCGTGCTCGTCTATCCAGTCCCTGATCCAGTGGACCGGCCTGGAGCCGCTGAAACGCCCCAGCTCCTGCCCCTGGTAGAACATGATCACGGTGGGGAATCCCCGAAGGCGATAGTGTCCGGCAAGGCGCATATTGTCATCCACCTCCACCTTGGCCAGGTCCACCGTGCCGTCGAGTTCCCGGATTACCCGCTCCAGCGCGGGGGCCAGGGAGAGGCAGGGGGCGCACCACTCGGCCCAGAAATCCACCAGAACAGGCTTCTGTTTCGAGGCCTCGATGACCCGATCCTGAAATCCCTGCTCGTCCACATCGAAAACAGCCTGGGAAACAGTTTTCATTTCAAAAGTCGAACTCCATCTCCTGAAACACCTGGTGTGCATTTCTGCCGGCAATCTGATCGAAAACCGCCAGAAAACGGAATTCCGACTGATCCACCCGGCTGATCTCCTCCAGGGTGCCGCCCTGATCCAGGAACTCCGCCACCCTGGCCCTGAGGGTTCGCAGATAATCGCCCGTCTCCCGGCGGGACTTCTCGAGCGATCCCGCCCTCCCGTGCCCGGGTACGACCTTGCCCGGGCCCAGTTTCTCGATCTCCCCGAACACTTCCAGCCAGCTTTTGCTGTTGGATTGCGGGCCTACGCCCAGCAGCCTGTCGTGATAGACGATATCACCGGTAAAGATCGTCTCTTCATCGGGCAGGAGCACATAGATATCGCCAGGCGTGTGGGCCTGACCTGCGTGATGCAGCCGGAAACGGACGCCGCCCATCTCCATTCGGTGTGTTTCCCCGAAGGTTTGATCGGCATACATGGGTACCGTGCCTTCCATGCCCTCATCGCCAACCAGGCGGCTGAGCGCGGCCAGTTGCTGGTCCCTGCGCTGTTTCTGGTCCTCAACTGCCGCTGTCGAGGCGATCACCCGGGCACCCCGCGCTTTCCAGTAGTGATTGCCCAGCCAGCGATGATCCTGGCCGCCTGTGTTGATGACCAGCACCACGGGCCGGGTTGATACGGTGCGAATGGCGGCATCCAGCATTGCCGCTCCCTTTTCGCTGCCGCCCGGGTCTATAAGTACCAGCCCTTCGTCGGTGATGACCAGACCGAAGGTGGCGTTGTTACCGAGATTATCGGGTGACCTTTGTGCGGTTTCCCCGACGAGGGCATAAACCCGGTCTGAAACTTTCTGTACCTCCAGTCCCGCGCCCCATGCATTCGAGGAGAGCAGCAGCACCAGTATTATTTGGAGAAACCTCATCGATCCATTCATGATGTACTTCCAACTTTTCAAACAACTCCCAAAACATACCATAACCGATCTGGAGCCCGGGGCGCGGCCGGTGTATCTTACCGCTTAGTTTTAACAGGCCCGTTGATCCATTGGAGAGCAACCCGATGCCGTCCAGGAATCCATTGTACTCAAGCTATCCGTCAACCCGCATGCGGCGCATGCGTCGGGACGATTTTTCCCGCCGGCTGATGCGGGAGAACAACCTCACAACCTCCGATCTGATTTACCCCATGTTTGTGCTCGAAGGCAGCGGTCAAAGGGAGGCGGTGGCCTCCATGCCCGGGGTGGAGCGTCTCAGCATCGACCTCCTGGTGGAGGAGGCGGCCCATGCCCATGCACTGGGTATTCCGGCACTGGCCCTTTTCCCGGTCACGCCGCCGGAGGCCAAATCCCTCGACGCCCGGGAAGCCTATAATCCGGATGGCCTGGCTCAGTGTGCGGTAAGGGCGCTGAAAGAGGCGATTCCCGGGTTGGGGGTGGCCACCGATGTTGCCCTTGATCCCTTCACCACCCATGGCCAGGACGGTCTGATCGATGACAGTGGCTATGTGATGAACGACGAGACGGTGGAGGTGCTGGTGAGACAGGCGGTTTCCCACGCCGATGCCGGTGCCGACGTGGTGGCGCCTTCGGACATGATGGATGGACGCATCGGCGCGATCCGGGAGGCGCTGGAGGATGCGGGCCATATCCATACCCGCATTCTTGCCTACTCGGCCAAGTATGCCTCGAGTTTCTACGGCCCGTTCCGTGACGCTGTGGGTTCCGCCGCCAATCTGGGGGGCGGCAACAAGACCAGTTACCAGATGGACCCGGCCAATTCCGACGAGGCCCTGCGGGAGGTGGAGATGGATCTCAACGAGGGCGCTGACATGGTCATGATCAAGCCGGGTATGCCCTACCTGGACGTGGTGCGGCGGGTCAAAGAGACCTTCGGTGCTCCCACCCTCGTCTACCAGGTCAGTGGCGAGTACGCGATGCTGATGGCGGCTGCGCAGAACGGCTGGCTGGATGAGCGGGCCGTGGTGATGGAGTCTCTGCTTTCCATCAAGCGGGCCGGTGCGGACGGGATTCTGACCTATTTTGCCAAAAGGGCCGCCCAGTGGCTGCAAACCTAGTCAATATCACATTGACAGAGTACTGGTTCCTGTTAACAGGCTCTGATCCATGACAGACCGATATGCCGTCATTGGCAATCCCATCGCGCACAGCAAATCCCCGCTGATTCACCACGCATTTGCGGGGCAGACGGCACAGGATCTTCAATACACCCGGCTCCTGGGCGATCCGGAGGGATTCGAGGAAGAGGTCCGCCGTTTCTTCAGGGAAGGGGGCAAGGGACTGAATGTCACGGTGCCCTTCAAGGAAAGGGCCTGTGTGCTGGCGGACCATTGCACGGCGCGGGCCCTTGGTGCGGGGGCGGTCAACACCCTGTTGCCTGATGGGGATGGACGCCTGCAGGGGGACAATACGGATGGCGTGGGCCTGGTACGGGATCTCACGGTCAACCAGGGTTATCTGCTGAGCGGCAGCCGTGTCCTGTTGCTGGGCGCCGGGGGCGCGGCCCGGGGCGTGGTTCACCCGCTGCTCGATACCGGGGTGGAAAGTCTGGTCATTGCCAACCGCACCGCCTCACGGGCGGTGGAACTGGCCGGGGCGTTCCCAGACGGGGCGCCGTTGAGGGGATGTGGTCTGGACGAGCTGGACAGGGAAGGGTTCGACCTGATCATCAATGCCACGTCGGCAGGGCTCGACGGCCGACTGCCCCGGATCCCGGATAACATCCTGGCTCCCGGAGGCTGGGTCTACGACATGATGTATGCCAGCGAGCCCACCGCCATGGTCCGTTGGGGGCAGCGCCACCGGGCCTCCCGGGCGGTGGACGGGTTGGGGATGCTGGTCGAGCAGGCCGCCGAATCCTTTTACCTGTGGCGGGGGGTGCGTCCGGACACGGCACCGGTGATACGCTCTCTGCGAGAGGCGGCAGGCTGAAAAGTGGGGAGGCCGCCTTCGGTCCCCATGAAAAACCGGGCCTGCGTCACGTTATGGGGAATAACAGGGTAATTCCATAAGAATTGCCCGTTAATGCGCGGTCATGATCGGCCGATAACATGCCAAGGGAGTTTGGATGCGCAATGGAGCCCTGCAATCAATGACAGTACGACTCAGGTTGACCCGGGAAACAATCAGTTCGTGAATCCCCTGGATCAGGAGTTCGTGGATACGGCACAGCTCACGCAGCTGCTTGAGCTGCAACAGTTTATCCTGGGATCCATCGCCACCGGAGAAAGGTTCGAACTGATTATCGAACAGCTCTGCAGGTTGATGGAAAGCATGGTGCCCGATGCCAATGCCTCGGTGATGCTTTTAAAGCAGGAAAACGATGAACTGACACTCCAGGCAGGGCCTTTTTTTCTCACGGAAATCCTGCCTTATTTCGAGGCGCTTTTACCCGCGGGCGGCGAGGGCGCGGTCAGAGCTGACGCGGTATACGCCACCGACGTGGCGTCCGATTCAAGGTGGGACGGGCTGCGGGAGGCGGTCCTGCGCCTCAATCTCGGAGCCTGCTGGTCCGTGCCCATCGTCTACGATGAGCGGGAGATCCTCGGTATGCTCGCCGTGGTTTTTACCAGCCCCCAGATTCCCACGCCGTTCCACAGGCGCATCCTGGAAACCGCGGCCGGTGCGGCGGCGATCACCATAAAGAACTGGCGACGGGAACAGCGCCTCCTGCAGTGGAGCACGGTGTTCGACGATGCCAATGAAGGCATGTTCATAACCGGGCCTGACGGATCGATACTCGACGTCAACAAGGCGTTCACCCGGATCACGGGGTACAGTCTCGAGGAGGTGCGCGGCCATAACCCGAAGATGATGAGGTCGGAACGCCATAACGAGACCTTCTACAAGACCATGTGGGGCAGCATCAATGCCACCGGAAAATGGCAGGGGGAGATCTGGAACCGCAGAAAAGACGGTGAGATCTACCCCCAGTGGTTGAGCATTTCCAGGATCGGCAATCACCGGGGGGAAACCCACAACTACGTTGCGGTGTTCTCCGATATCAGTTCGTTGAAGGAGTCCGAGCACAAGCTGTTTTATCTTGCCCATCACGACGCCCTGACGGGGTTGCCGAATCGTCTGTTGATGAATGCCAGGCTGGAACACGTTCTGGGCCAGGCCAAGCGGAACCCGACCTGCATTGCCCTGATGTTCATCGATCTGGACAGGTTCAAGTATGTCAACGACACCTATGGGCATGCCCAGGGTGACCGGCTGCTCATAAGCGTGTCCAAGCGTCTGAGATCCCTGTTGAGGGAGCAGGACACCATCGCGCGCATCGGCGGTGACGAATTCGTGGTGATCCTGGAGGGCCTGACCCACTCGGAGGATGCCGCCAACCTTGCCCAGAAGTTCATCGATGCCCTGGAGCAGCCGTTCCAGCTGTCCGAGAATGAGGTGTTCGTCTCGCCCAGTATCGGCATTACGATCTTCCCGGAGGACGGCAGGACACCGGAGATTCTGCTCAAGAACGCCGACATCGCCATGTATAGGGCCAAGGAGCAGGGCCGCCAAAGCTACAGTTTCTACAAGTCGAGCATGACGGATAAGGTACGGGAGCGCCTGTCTCTGGAGACCCACCTGCGCAGGGCCCTGGAGCGCAATCAGTTCGAACTCTTCTATCAGCCCCAGGTGCTGGCGGGCAGTCCGGAGATCGTGGGTGTGGAGGCCCTGCTGCGCTGGCACCATCCGAAGCTGGGGATCGTCCTCCCCGGGAATTTTGTGCCCGTTCTGGAGGAGACGCACCTCATTGAAAGCGTTGGTGAGTGGGAGTTGTCCGAGGCCTGCCGCAAGGTACGCCAATGGGATGAGCAGGGGCTCCCGAGAGTTCGTCTGGCGGTCAATCTTTCGGCACGCCAGATGTCGCCGAATTCTCTCGTCCGGAATCTGGGCATGATCCTGCGCGATTCCGGTTTTGACCCCCGTAGGCTCGAGCTGGAAATTACCGAGCATAGCCTGATGGACGAAGGTGAGCGCATCGTGGGGCTGCTGGAAACCCTGGGCGACCTGGGCGTCAGTCTGGCAATCGACGACTTCGGCAGCGGTTATTCCTCCCTGGCACGTTTGAAAAGGCTGCCGGTTCAATGCCTGAAGATCGACAGCAGGCTGGTAAGGGATGTTGCCGTTGACGCCAGCGACCAGATGATCTGTCGGGCGATCGTGGCGCTTGGCCACAGCCTGGGGATGCGCGTCATGGCCGAGGGCGTGGAGCGTCCCGATCAGTCCGGTTTCCTGAAATCCATCAAATGCGACGAACTCCAGGGCTATCTCTACGGGAGACCCGTACCCTCATTCGCGATGGAAAAAATGCTCCGGGAACAGGCCAAGAAAAGTTTTCCCAGGGCCTCTTCCTGAACCTTCTATTCGTTGACGAAGGGATAGAATGCCTCGGCAACCCCCTGGGGGGTGTTGGATTCCCTGATCATCCGTGCCCTGACCCGGGCGGCGGTAAGGCCGTCTGAATCCCTGACCTCGGGGAACAATCGATAGACCCTGTCCGTTTCGATGGCGTTTTGCCATGCCGCCTGTTCCAGCCAGTCCCGGGTTGCGTGATCAAGATAATCGAGCTGCAGCAGCCAGGGTGCCTGCCAGCAAAGAAAGTCTTTTACCAGCTGCGCCTTCCCCACGACCTCCCAGGCAGGGCGCAGAAAAAGCGGGGGAAAGAGTTGCCCCGGCAGCGTTTTCCCATCGACCGTGACGGCATCCCCGCCGGGCATCCGTCCCACCCAGATACCGGAGGCCTTCTTACCCGCCGATTCGAACAGCAGT
Organism: Gammaproteobacteria bacterium; assembly: GCA_024644505.1. Classification (GTDB taxonomy): domain Bacteria; phylum Pseudomonadota; class Gammaproteobacteria; order Chromatiales; family Chromatiaceae; genus JAHEHQ01. Next base: position 21 of record JAHEHQ010000001.1, on the reverse strand, counting down.
TGTGCCAGGTCGTCCGCATCC
>JAHEHQ010000420.1 GCA_024644505.1 Gammaproteobacteria bacterium | reverse complement strand
ATTGCCATGGGCGACGACGATCTTCATGACCTTGGCCAGTTCCGGCCCCTTCTTGCCGTCCATGATGTCCTGCTCTTCCTGGGTGAGCGGCATCTGGTAGGGCGCTTTGGGGTCCGCTTGCAGGGGCGTACTGCTGGTATGCGAGAATTCCGGTTGCGGCTTACCGTCCGGGCCTGTCGCGTACATGTCGGACATACCGAGCTTCCCCGCGTAGTCGGGAAGCTTCGTTGATTGCTTTGTAGAGGTTTCGCGCTTCATGTTTCATTTCACCTTTAGTTTTGATCTGGATCGCTGATTCGGTGGATTGCTTCACGTTGCTTTTTCAGGCAATCCGTCACAAGCGCCTCGCATGCAAGCTAACTGTCTTCGCGGGATTGTCGCTCCGGTGAAGCGCCGGCGTTTTGTCGCTAGAACTCGCCAGGTGCAGGCCCGATTTTCCGGGAGTGAGCGTAGCGATGGAGGTCACTCGGGTATGAACCGGATGAACGGATTGCCCTGGCGCATGCCAGGGCAATCCGTGTCGTCCACCGCTGCGCCGTAAAAGGAGCGCTTACTCCCCGTTCCAGCCACCGCTCAGGTTCACGAACTGCGCCGTGTAGTAGTTGCACCCGCCATCAAGCAGCGAAGCGGCCATGTGCGCCATTTCACTGGGTTGGCCCAGGCGGCCCATAGGGATCGGCTTGCAGGCATTGGCCAGCGCTTCGGGGTTGTCCACGCCGAGGGTGTCCCGATAGCCGGGATAGTCACAGAACATAGTGCCCATGCCGTTGAGGCAGACCTGATCCGGCGCGATGTCGAGTGCGACGGCGTTGATCAGGTACTTCGCAGCGGCACGGGTCGCGCCGTAGGCGGGGACACCGGGGAAGTTCTTCGCACCGGTGGCGCTGACTTCAATGAGCACGTTTCCCGATTTCTGCGCAACGAGGGGCGGAATGATTGCCTGCAACGCGTACTGCGTCGAGAGCAGGTTGCCATCGACGTTGTCCATCATCTCCCCTTTGGTGATCTTGTCCCAGGGGCCGGCGCTGTGGATGCCCGGGCGAATGAACGCCGCATCGAAGCCGCCGAAGACTTCCATCGCGCGGTCGACCAGCTTCTGCACGGCGCCAGCCGCGTTGACGTCGGGGATATCAACCACCTCGACTTTCCCGCCCATCTCTTTGAGCTCGGCGACCAGGTTGGGTGCGGACGTCTCGGCACCTTCGATGACGACATTGGGATCACTGATCACCAGGTCGTGACCACGCTGGGCCAATGCCCGGGCCACCCAGGGTCCGATGTGTTGTGCCGTATCCGTGACGATTGCGACGCGTTTTTCTCTCTTAGCCATTTCTGAACCTCATTACTGTTGATCATGTGAATTGTTCTGCATGCCAATACCGAACATCGTTGCCGCAGGCGCGTTTGGTAAAACTTTGCCAGCGCAACCTTGACGTCGCGGTCAATCCCCGCGGCTCACGGACTACGCCACCTTCTGTATGTCTCAGGTATTTGCTGCACGTCGCGAATCGTGTAAAAAATCTCGGTTCTGCGGCATCGGTAGAACTACGCAATTTTCCACTACATTGCCCGCATTTAAGTCCGATGCGCCTCGCAAGCGACCGACGGGTACCGGGAAGGAGAGGCTTGAGAAAGCGCTGTAGGCGGATGGGCTGGTATACAAGGCCCTTACATGGCATTCGCCCGGAAGCTTAATGAGATATCTGACGAGTGGTAGAGTGACTGACCGACGATCCCTGCCGGTCAGGGCGGTGTAATCAAGCCACGCGTTATCGCGTACTGAGTGAGCTCGGCTGTGGTGCGAAGCTTCAGCTTATCCATCAGGTTATATTTGTGTCGTTCCACGGTGCGTGGAGATATGCGCAGGATTCTACCGATCTGGGCCATCCTGTGGCCCTCGGCGACGAGCTGAAGGACCTCGCGCTCACGCGCGGTGAGCTTTTGTGAGGGCTCTTCATCAGACTCCGGATTCGGGCTTCCCATCAGGGCCACCATCACATCCTTCGCGATGCTCGGAGTAATGTAAACCCGGCCAGCCAAGGCCTCCGTAACGGCGCGCTCAAGCTCCTCCGAGGCGTCCACCTTCAGTACATAACCTAAGACCCCTATTCGGAGGGCCTGCACCGCGAACTCGATGCCGGCGTGCATGGTCACGACGATGAATTTCGCTTCGCACCCGAGATCCTTGAGCATCCGGACCGCCTCCAGGCCGTTCAGCAAGGGCATCCCGATATCGGCGACGATCAGGTCGGGCCGCAGTTCGGTCGCGACCCGAATCAGCTCCCTGCCGTCCCCCGCTTCGGCAACGATCTCATAGTCTGCCTTGAGCAAGTTGCGCATGCCTTCCCGAACCAGCCTGTGATCGTCGGCCAACAGCACTCTGGGTTTTTTCATGCTGTCTCCGCATGTGACGCATTGGCGCTTGGCGTTATCGGCAAAGCGATCGGTGATAGAACTTGGAGGGCTGCCCGCGGTAACTGCGACAGACCAAAGCCAACGATCCCATTTCGACCATTTTCAAGAAGAGAGAATCCCCGAAATGATCGCTGTTAGAAATGCGGAGAAGTCCCCATCTTGCGTTCGGCGGCACCACGGGTTCGAGTTTCTGCCGTCTTGCTCGGTCTCAATGCCCCGGGCAAGAATACGGCAGCCGTCTCGCGTTTTATGGCCAAAAGGACTACACCGTGTTCCATGTATTGCCTGCGTTGAAGGCCAACTTTCCTCGCAGGCAAGCGACGGGTACAGGGAGCGATGCTTGGGGGTAGCGGTGTCGACCGGGGTCGCGGTGATCGTGGGCGGGTTATACCGGCATCGACCAACGGGATGATCTCACACGAGCATTCCAGGTCGACGCTCCCTGCCTGTCAGGGAGGTGTAATCAAGCCACGCATCATCGCGTACTGAGTGAGCTC
>JAHEHQ010000419.1:1298-2918 GCA_024644505.1 Gammaproteobacteria bacterium | reverse complement strand
GAACCCTACGTTACATTCCCCCTTTGTGTTATTCAATCAGCTCCTGGAGGCTATCCACCAGTGGGTCCTATAACTCGAAGCGTTTGTTGGCCTAATCCAGAACTGTGACATCTATCTTTTGAGGTGACAGATCTCTTGCTGACTATCGGTTAATAGAAACATCCCCCTTCTTCCAAACCGAGATTAGAGCGGTTTCCGAGCGATATGAATCGTGGGGGATTCCCTTGGGGACGCGAATCTGATTCACCATACTGGCTGGGAATGGAGGCCAGCATGAATGGGTCAGCCACTTTCGATGGATCTGCGCAGCCGAGTTCTTGCTGCTGTTGATGAGGGGATGAGTTGCCGGGCTGCTGCGGCGCGCTTCGGTGTGGCGCCGTCGACTGCGATCCGGTGGGAGGCGCAGCGGCGCGAGACGGGCAGTTTTGCTCCGAAGCCCCAAGGTGGAGACATGCGGTCTCGCCGCGTCGAGGAGCGACGGGCGGACATCTTGTCTGTTTGGGAAGCGCGCAAGGACATCACGCTCGATGAGCTGCGGGCTGCGCTCATCGAGACGGGTTTGACCGTGTCGAGGACAGCGCTCCACCGCTTCTTCGTGCGCCATGGTATTACGCGCAAAAAAAGACCGGCCACGCGATCGAGCAAGACCGCCCTGACGTCCTGAGGCAACGCCGAGCCTGGTTCGATGGTCAGCTTGACCTCGAACCCGAGCGCCTGGTGTTCATCCCCTCACGGCATTTGCTGCGCAATTGCCTGTCGGGCAATGGATGAGACATGGACAGCCACCAACATGACCCGCAGCCATGGCCGTTGCCGCAGGGGTGAGCGTCTGAGGATGGGCTTCCCGCATGGTCACCGCAAAACCACCACACTGGTCGCGGGACTGCGAACCACCGGCATGGTGGCGCCGATGGTACTTGACGGGCCGATAAACGGTGATTGGTTCGAGGCTTATGTTCGGCAGATCCTGGTGCCGGAATTACGCCGCGGTGACATCGTCATCATGGACAACCTGTCCAGTCACAAGCGCGCATCAGTACGTGAGCGGATAGAGGCGGCCGGAGCAACCTTGATGTTTCTTCCACCCTATAGCCCCGACTTCAATCCCATCGAGAAAGCCTTCGCCCGCCTCAAGGCTATGCTCCGCAAGGCTGGCGAGCGAACTGTCACGAGCCTGTGGAACCTCATCGGCAAGCTCGTCGACATCTTCCAGCCCGACGAATGTGCCAACTACTTCAGTTCGTGTGGATACGATCCAGAATGAACGGAATCCGCTCTAATGGATCTGTCCCGCAAGTGTGTATTTCTGCACTTGGTGCGGAATAAGGCGGCCAGGCATGTGACGGTGTCCGGCCCAATAGGGTATCAAAATCGTTGCCCGTCTGCGCTGCTTGGGTTATCCGCTCTCTGCACACAGGAATGTTCACCCGGCGAAATGGTCAAAACCACAGGGAATTCAAAACCGCACATGGAAGCAGCCCCCAAAACCCAAAAGACCAGCGAAGTACGCTTCCAACGTTTAACGAGATCCATTGCTCAGTGGTGCGTCAATCATGCGACAACAACCATCATTCTATTTATCGCATTCGCTTTGCTAAGCGCTGCGCTGGCTGCCACAAG
>JAHEHQ010000419.1:0-1288 GCA_024644505.1 Gammaproteobacteria bacterium | reverse complement strand
ATCCTGCCTTGATGATCAATGGTGAGTTGCCGTTCCGCCAGAACTATCAAGACCTGATCAAGCAATTCCCTGCGCTCGACAATGGTTTCGTCGTCATCATTGACGCTGAAGTCCCTGCCGGTGGGCGTGATGCAGCCGGCGAGATAGCCCGTCAGCTGGCGAGGCGGACAGACCTGTTCTCAGATGTCTTTGCTCCCGGCACAGGTCCGTATTTCGACAAATATGGAGTGCTCTATCTGGAGGAAGCCGTCGTCAGACAAGTTGCTGACGACGTTAAGGGAGCCACCCCGCTCATCAATACCATATCGCTGCAGCCCGATCTCGCAGGTCTTGCCGACCTGTTCCAGCAGATGGCACCGGTGGTGGAGATTGGACAGGCGCCACCGGAGCTGTCGGGATTTCTGGACAAAATTGCAGAAACAATACAATTCGAGACCCGCGGGCAATCCCAACCCCTTAATTGGATAGCTCTCGGTCAGGAACCTTCCTCGCTTACTGAGACGCGTTGGTATGTTCTTGTCAAGCCGATCCTTGATTTCTCTGCTCTTGAACCTGCTGCACGCCCATTATCGGAAGTGCGTCGCGTGATGGCTGAGTTCAATGACAATGGGGCAGGCATCAAGGTCCAATTGACCGGTGAGGCCGCATTGAACGCAGAGGAGTTTGATGCTGTCACCGAAGGCGCAGCAATTGCAGGCGGCCTATCACTTGCGCTTGTTACATTGACGGTGGTGATCGGGTTACCGTCACTGGTCCTGGTCGTACCGGCGCTGGCGCTGATCCTGCTGGGTTTCCTGATTAACGCGGGCTTTGCAGCACTTGCCGTGGGGACACTGAACATGATCTCGGTGGCCTTCGCGGTGCTGTTTATAGGGCTTGGCATAGATTATTCCGTTCACGTGATCCTGCGGTTTGCAGAAGAGCGTGCCAGGGGTGCCAATGGAAAAAATGCGGCGGTTGCAGCCATAAGCCGTATCAGCCCTCCACTTGGCCTGTGCACGCTTACAACATCTCTCGCCTTCCTTGCATTTACCCCGACTGATTTCGTTGGCATGGCGCAACTCGGGATCATCGCGGCGGGTGGCATCGTGATTGCCTTCATCAGCTCGATCACTGTGGTGCCTGCCATACTGTCGGTTCTGCCCGGCTCAGAAACAAGGATCACCCGGGCGTTTTCAAAGCTCACACCACAGCACGAGGGCTGGTTGCAGGCCCACCGGTCGACGATCCGAAAAGGCGCTACATTGGTGTTGATCTTCTTTGGCATTGCCAGCGTGTGGCTCATCCC
>JAHEHQ010000418.1 GCA_024644505.1 Gammaproteobacteria bacterium | reverse complement strand
AGGCCGATTGTAGGGTCTATGAAGCCTTTGGCCAACATTGAAGAATCGGCACGTCCTGGCCTTGCCTGTTAAGCTGTATTCACCCAAGTATCAACAGTGAGTCCAATCCCGGCAACCGGAATCCTTATGCCAGAAGCGTTTAGTATGGGTGAATGCAGGATCTATCCGGCGGGAAATGAGCTGCGTCGTGGGAATACCCGGGTACAACTGGAACCCAAGGTTATGGCACTGTTGTGTCACCTGGCGGAGAACGCGGGCGACACCCTGAGCCGCGAGCAGTTGTTCGAGGCGTTGTGGCCCGGTGTCATAGTCAGTGACGATACGCTGACCCAGGCGATCATAAAGCTGCGCAAGGCACTGGGGGACAGCGCGAGAAGTCCCAGGTATATCCAAACCGTGCCCAAACGCGGCTACCGGTTGGTGGCGTCCGTTGATTCGGTCTCCGATGAGGTTGGCATAGCGCCGTTGAAGGGGAGGCGTTGGGCTTATTATTTCGCAGTCGGACTGGTACTGGTGATTGCCGCCGCGATTACCGCTTATATCCTGCCGGGTGATGTCACGGAGACATCGGCAGATGTCGTGACAGCCCCGGATAAATCGCCGGACGGTCTGCCCACATTGACGGTACAGCCTTTCATGCTGATCGGCGAAGACACGGCCCACGCCTATCTGGCCCAGGGTCTGACCTTTGACCTGATTACCGATCTATCCAAATTGTCCGGTCTCTGGGTAATCGGCTCACGGTCCGTCATGGGTCAAAGGAACGAGGAGTCTGAGACGTTTCCCGCCCGGTATCAGGTTTCAGGGGAAGTACAACGCTCAAACGGGCAACTGCGTGTCAATGTACATTTATTGGACAAGGGGACCGGTCGCCAGATCTGGTCCGAACGCTATAACAGGCCGTTCGAGAATCTGTTTCAGATACAGGAAGAGATCAGCCGCCATATCGCATCAACCCTTGCGCTCAAGGTAAGTGAAGCGGAACAGCTGCGTCTGGCGCACCGCTACACCAAGAATGTCCAGGCCTATGATTATTTTCTGCGGGCTCAGGCGCTGCTGCTGACACGCATGCAGGGGGAGAATGAGAAGGCCCGGCGGCTTTACCGCCAGGCCATCGCCCTGGATCCCTCGTTCGCAAGGGCCTATGCGGGTCTGGCCCTGAGTTTTGCCGCGGGCTACCGGAATCAGTGGGCTGCCGATGGGGACGAGGCCCTGGAGCAGGCCCGGAGAATGGCCCGGACGGCGTTGCAGATCAACCCCGAGATTCCGGAAATCTATTGGGTCCTGGCCTACGTCAACACCCAGCGGCGAGAGCACGAAAGGGCCCTGGGGCTGTTGCGGAAGGCGGTATCCCTGGATCAGTCTTTTGCCGACGCCTATGCGCTGATGGGGGGCATCAGCACCTACGTGGGGCGTTCCGAAGAGACGCCCGGGTTGCTGCGCACCGCCATCCGACTCAATCCCGATGCGGGCTATCTCTATTACCTTCTGCTGGGCAGGGCATATTTCTATCTGCAGGACTGGGAGCAGGCCCGGATCAATCTCAACGAGGCACTGGTGCGCAACTCCGCCAGTCTCGAGGCCCATATCTATCTGGCGGCGGTGATGGAAATGGCCGGAGATCATGAAGGCGCGGTGTGGGAAGCCGAGGAAATACGCGCATTGCAGGGGGATTTTGATCTGGACGCCTGGCTCCGGACCTACCCCATGACCGATCGGGAACAGACCAATCAACTGTTGACCGCCCTGGCCCCGCTGGAACTGATGGACCGATAACCCCATTTGAGGCGGCAGACGTGGCCCACTCCGGCACAGTCTGATATTCAGCAACTCATCGAAATAAAAGAAAAATTATTTTCTTCGTAATTTCTTAGGGGAACATTCGGGGAAATTCAGATGCGGGTGTCTATACCCTGAGGCAAGGCCGAGCAGTTCGGCCTGAACGCCTGAGGAAAGTTGACATGAGCAAGCTGGCCATCGTGCAGGTGCCACCGGTTTTTCTGGACCGCAGGAAAACCCTAAAAAGAGCAGTTGAATACATAGACCAGGCGGTTGCACAGGGGGCGGATCTGGTGGTGTTTCCAGAGGCCTATGTACCCGGCTACCCGGCCTGGGTGTGGCGGCTCAGACCCGGCGGTGACTGGGGACTGAGCGAGAGCCTGCATGAGCGCCTGCTGGACCAGGCGGTGGACCTGGACCGGGGAGATCTGGATCCCATATATGAAGCGGCGCGTCGCCACGGCGTCACGCTGCTGTGCGGCATCAATGAGCGGGACGGCCAGCTCAGCCGGGCAACCCTCTACAACAGCTATCTGATCATCGGACCGGATGGCGGCCTGTTGAATCATCATCGCAAGCTCATGCCGACCAACCCGGAGCGTATGGTGTGGGGATTCGGCGACGGCTCCGGATTGAAAGTGGTCGATACCCCCTGCGGCCGGCTCGGCACGCTGATCTGCTGGGAGAATTACATGCCGCTGGCCCGCTACGCCCTCTACTCCCAGGGCGTGGAGATCTATTTCGCCCCCACCTACGACAGCGGTGACGGCTGGATGGAATCGCTGCGTCATATCGCACGGGAGGCAGGCTGCTGGGTCGTGGGCAGCGGCAACCTGCTTCGCGGCAGGGATCTGCACGTCGATGTGCCCGGTGCCAATGAGATCTATCCCGATGCGGACGAATGGGTAAATCCCGGTGATTCGGTGGTCATTGCACCGGGGGGCGAGCTGGTCGCCGGACCGATGCATCAGGAGCAGGGCGTGATGTATGCCGAGGTGGATGCGAAGAAGGTGGGTATCGCCCGGCGCACCCTGGATATCGTGGGCCATTATTCCCGTCCGGATATATTCCGGCTCAACGTGAATCGCCAGCCCCAGAAACCGGTGGAGTTTTCGTGAGACTCCCCCTTCAGAGACCAC
>JAHEHQ010000417.1 GCA_024644505.1 Gammaproteobacteria bacterium | reverse complement strand
TATTCCTGGCAAACGGACTTGTCGCTCATGTGATGTCTGTTCCGGAGTTGGATAAGGAAAAGACTCACATCGCATTGAAGGCGCTGTTTGGATTCGGCAGGCATCTCCGCAATATCGGCATTGCGCCGGACAACAGAATTTCCCAGATTTATCCCCTCGAGGGAAACCAGGCAGCCATCGGGCTTTACTACCCGGAGATACCCGGTCAATGGGCCGCGGTAAAAAGAGCCATTGATTCCCGCGGAGCGGTTCTGGCGGGCCCGGTGAAACTTGTTCAGGGTGGATTGGGATTGATCAGCCGAACGCCGGTTTTTCTGGAAAACGGCAGCTACTGGGGAATATTGAGTCTGGTCCTGGATATGTCGAGTCTGTTTGAAGCTGCCGGTGTCTCGCTGGAGGAAGATAGTGTTCGATTCGCGGTGAGGGGCAAGGATGGTCTTGGGGAGAGGGGCGAGGTCTTTTTCGGGGATCCGGCGCTTTTTGACACAGACTCTATCAAGCTCTCCCTGGTAGTCCCCGGGGGCACATGGCAGATGGCGGCTTCACCCGCAGACGGCTGGGATTCCGGAAAGGGGCATTTGGCAGTCTATGGCGCAATTGGTCTGTTGCTTTCCGCGTTGCTGACACTGGCCATACTGATATACCAGGGTAACCGTGTTCAGATTATCACGAGCAAGAACAGATTGCGGGCAATTCTGGACACCACTCCCGATGGTGTGATTGTCATTACCGATCGGGGTATTGTCTGTGAGTTCAACCCCGGTGCTGAAAGTCTGTTCGGATATCGTGCCGAGGAGATGATTGGGTCGTCGGTCAACAAGTTGATGCCTTCAGCGGATGCCATGAAGCATGACCATTACGTGCGAAATCCCAACAATGCGGCCTCAAGACTGATGACTGAGGGCAGGCAGGTTTCCGGTCGCAGGAAGAATGGAGAAGAGTTTCCCATAGAGGTTACCGTGGGCGAGGCCTATATCGGCCAGAATCGTGTGCATGTCGGTGTGGTCCGGGATATCACCAAACGCAAAGCCATTGAGAAGAAACTGCGTGAGCTTGCAGTCACGGACAATCTGACAGGCGCGCTGAATCGGCATGGATTTGGGGAGATTGCGGAAAATGCCTTCATGGTGTCGAAACGCTATTCGAGGCCGCTGTCAATCCTCATGATCGATGCCGACCACTTCAAGGACATAAATGACAACTATGGTCACGATGCCGGGGATAGAGTACTGATTCGGTTCTCTTCGGTGGTGAGCGAAACGCTGAGGTCGACTGATGTTCTTTGTCGTTATGGCGGCGAGGAGTTTCTGGCGCTTCTGCCGGAGACTACATTCGAGGAGGCTGCGATACTCGCAGACAGGCTCTTAAGTGCCCTGAGAACGACGGAGGTCAGGATTGGCGATCATGAAACGGTCAGATTCACGGTCAGCATCGGCGTTGCCTCGCTGACACCCGAAGTTCAGGATCTTGCGTCAGTTATTCAGCGTGCCGATGAAGCCCTCTACAAGGCCAAAAAAGAGGGGCGGGACCGTTGGTGTGCAGGATAAACCAATCTGGGGATTTCCTCCTTCTGGCGGTAGTTCTCGATTCAGCGCTTGAGCGAAACCTCGACACGTGGTGTTCCCTGGTCGTCGATCTCCAATCTGGGCCGGCATTCACCAACGCGCTCGGCAGTGGCACCTTTTTCCTGGACCAGGTAACGACGTACGACGCGCTGGCGTTCCGTCGCGAGTTCAGAAAGGGCTTGTGATGCCTCTGCCGACAAGGGTTCAGCCTTGGATTCAGTTGGACCGGCCTGGCCCTTGTCATCAGAACCGGAGGATGAAGCAGCCGTTTCGTCGGATGCCATGAGTTCATCCAGGTCCTGCCTGGTCAGGCGGCTGCACACATTCAGCGACAGTTTGGGGCGCTCCGCCAACAACTCGGTCAGATCGTCCGCGTAGCTTTTGGCAGCTGCATCAAGCTCAGCGGAACCAGGTTGAAACTCGATGGGTTGAAAGGCCGGCCCGGCACCCTTCTCGGCTTTTGACAGCATTGAAGCGATCATGGTCGGAGGAAACACCTTCTTCAGGGCACCCCCTATGGCCTGATTTACCGCCGAGCTGATATCCACTTCCGGCTGGTTAATAGTGCCGCTAACCGGCAGCTCCAGCCCTATATGTCCCTTGTTGTCCTGCAGGAGATCCACCGCTGTCTCCAGTGGCACACCCATCGTCTCTGTCATTTGCTCAGCCTCCTGTTTGCTGAGTGGACGGAAGGCGATATCGTCAACCCCGATCCGAATCTTGCCTTGCAAACTTCCCTGCCCGGCTTTGCCTGATGCCGTGGTATCGAGTTGGCCGCTTTCCAGGTGCACGGCGGCCAGCTTCCGTAGATAAGGCGAGTAAGTCGACAACTCCAGGTTATCTATTTTCGCATCGAGCTCCAGATCGGCATTCTCGTTGAACCCCTTGACCCAACCCGAAAGCTCCAGGTTCGTGAACTCGTTGACACCCACGACAATGCGCACTTCAGTGCGCTGGTCCGTCTTCTGAGTATCCAGGTTTTGTATCTGGGCCTCATTGATGACAGCGTCGATTGCTACCGGCGGCTTGACGATGTCGTCCTGGAACCGGATCCTGGATTTCCCGGTCAAGGCCAGTTGCCCGAGACGCACACGGCTGCCCCCGGGATCCCTGTTCTCGACTGTGGGTTCTGCTGCCCGCGCTTCCAACGCGGCAAGCAGGCTTTCCGTTAAACGGCCATCGACGGTCAGGCCCTCACGTTTTTGAAACGCCTTGACTGCCGTTACCGTGCGCTGCCCGCTCCGGCCATCGACGGGACCCGGGTCATAGCCGAGTTCCGCGAGCAGTGTCTGCACCCGGTTCACATCGGCCTCCTGCAGAACCGGTTCCGGGGATGTGCCGGCCGTTTCCGTTATCGCA
>JAHEHQ010000416.1:2481-2925 GCA_024644505.1 Gammaproteobacteria bacterium | reverse complement strand
CTCAGGTTCGCTATCGATTTCCGCCAGTCCGTGCAACACCATGTCCGTGAAGCTGACAATGCCGATGACCTTGCCGTGCTCTATGACCGGGGCGCGTGACAGGCCGAACTGGTCGAACATGCGCGCGCAGTAGCGGATATCCATGTCCGGGCGCACCGAGATCACCGGCTTGGTCATGATTTCGTAGACGTTCACACGCTTCGGTGAGCGGCCCTTGGCCAGCACTTCCTTGGCGATATCGGATATCAGCACCACACCGTACTCGTCGTCCTCGTCGCGCTTTTCCACGATCAGTGTCTTGGTCTCCACGTGCCGCATGGCGCGTAACGCGTCCTCGACCGTCAGCTTGCCATCGATCATGTCATAATTGGGTTTCATGACGTCGCGCACTCTTATCACTTCTTTCTTGTCATTCATAGCTCTTCCTCCACACGCTCGACCAGC
>JAHEHQ010000416.1:0-2471 GCA_024644505.1 Gammaproteobacteria bacterium | reverse complement strand
CCTGGTGCACCACGCCCACGGCGTCCTCGACGTCGACCTGGAAGGCAATGCCGGTCCCCGACGTTTCATCGAACTCCCCAATGTCGCAAACGGTTTCCAGGATATGTCGGCTCAGGTGTTCCTCGACCAGGAACATCAGCACATCGCGCTGGGTCTCCAGCGACAGCCCGAGAAAGGTCTTGCTCTTCTTCATGCCCTCTCCGCGCGCGTTGCTGATGACGGTGGCTCCCGTCGCACCGGCGTCGCGCGCCGCCTCCATGACCGTGTCGGTCTTGCCGTCCTCTACAAAGGCAATAATCAGCTTGAAATGCATGGTTTCGTTCTCGCTTCAGGTTATTCCCCGAGCCTGGCACGTTGGCGGCGGGCCCGGTACTCGGAAATCTGGGCGTAGGCCATTACGCTCATGATGGGAAACAGGCAGGCGAAGGCGATCAGCCCGAATCCATCGATCAACACATTACGCCCCGGCACCGTCTCTGCCAAGCCGAGGCCCAGCGCGGCGATCAGCGGCACCGTCACGGTGGATGTCGTCACGCCCCCGGAATCGTACGCCAGCGGGATAATCAGCCGCGGCGCGAAGGCCGTCTGAGTAACCACCACGATGTAGGCGGCGATGATGAAATAATGGAGCGGCAAACCCGTCACGATGCGGTAACTACCCAGGGAAACGCCCACGGCAACGCCGATTGCCACCGCGATGCGCAGACCCCACATGCCAATGGCGCCGCCGGACACCTTCTGCGCCTTGATCGCAACCGCAAGCAACGATGGTTCCGCGATGGTGGTAGAAAACCCGATGGCGGCAGCAAAGGCGTACACCCAGTAGTAGTCCGACCAGTGAACGGCGCCCGCCGCCTGCTCCAGACCGGCGTAAATGAACGCGGGGTCGGTCAACTGCGCGGCCATTAACCGCCCCAGCGGGAACAAGGCCTGCTCCAGGCCGATAAGAAACAGCGCCAGGCCAACGACAACGTATACGATTCCGACCAACACCCGGCGCAGGTTGGCCACCGGGCGGCGAATCACCAGCACCTGGAAGCCGCCCACTATTGCTACAATCGGTAGCACGTCGCGCAGGGTTCCCAGCAATGTCTGCCACACCTCGTTCCAGAGCATCAGTGCGCCACCATTCCGTAGCCCATAACGAAAATCATCGGCGTCAGCGAGGCGAATGCGATCAGACCGAAGCCGTCAGTCAAGGGATTGCGGCCACGAATCGACGAGGCCAGACCCACGCCCAGGGCGGTCACCAGTGGCACCGTAATGGTCGAGGTCGTGACGCCGCCGGAGTCGTAAGCGATGCCGATGATCTCGCGCGGTGCAAACGACGTCATGACCACCACCAGAACATAACCGCCGACAATCATCCAGTGAATCGGCCAGCCCTTGAGTATTCGCAACACCCCAAGCACGATGGCACAACCCACCGACAGCGCCACGGTCAGCCTGAGTCCCCGGGCATAGCCGGTCTGTTCCTTTTCGCTGGCCCCGATCACGCCGGCCTCTGCCGCCACCGCGGCCGCCTCATCGGCGACTGCGATCAACGCGGGTTCGGCCACCGTAGTGCCGAATCCCAGGGCAAAGGCGAATGCGATCAGCCAGAACAGGCTGCCCTTGCGCGCCAGCGCGTGTGCCAGCGATTCACCAATGGGAAACAGGCCGATTTCCAGCCCGTTGATAAAAAAAGTCAGGCCCAGAACCACCATCAGCAGCCCGGTGAGCAGCTGTGCAACATTGGGCAGCGGCTGCTGCAGAACCACCAGTTGGAAGAAGACCACCACCGCCACCACGGGCAGCAGGTCCCGCATGCTGCCCACCAGCGCCTTTGCCAGCGCCCTGAGTGACTTATTCACCGGCTCAGGACAGCACTAGGGTTGGGCAATGCGCACCACCAGTTGCACCACGCCCCAAACCGTCAGCACGAACAGGATAGTCGCTATCAGGCCGACGGCAATGTAGGTCGATGCCTTACCGTGACCGAAGTCCTCCTGGTGTTTCTTGCTGCTCTGTACCCCGAACATGGAAGCGAACACACTGGCAAATACGCTGGGCAGCGACTGGCGACGCCCTGGGGTGGTTTTCTCCGGTTCCGGCATGCGGACTCCCCTGTCAATATCAGAGTTAAATCAATGGACTGGCGAATGCTCTGATGAATCCAAATCAATTTCTGCGTTTAAGTTTCAACTCGAATTGCCGTTAGCTAGAAGCAGCGTGCAGAGGAAAATCAAACCCAGTGATTTTCAGTACGTTAGGGGAATTCTATCTCCTCGGTGATGCGGTCGGCAAGGACGCCGCGCAGAAACGTCGTTCTGCCGTGACAGACTGGGGATAAGGGGCGCCGTATGCCAACGGTACTATTACTGGACCGGGAGTCGTCCCGGAGACAACATCTGGTCGAACTCATCCAGCGCATCGACCCCGGTATCCAGATCGAAGCCTTCATCAAACCCGAGCCGGCCCTGTCATGGCTT